>JBDRKN010000001.1:0-3635 GCA_043813955.1 bacterium
CAGCCAAAGCAGGCATGCCCATGAAAACCATAGAGAATATAGTTAATAATGCAATAGTTTTTTTCATATTTTTATCTTTAATAATTAATCGATTAATTATTAAACAATTAATACTTAATATGGTTCGACCTTTAACCCCCTTGTATTAAACATTAATTATTCATTATATATTTTATACTCTCCGCATTAAGCAGAAAGCCAACTAATAACCAAACAAAAAACCTTCAATGATCATAGCTTTTAAAAGCTGATTGAAGGCGTTTACTTTTTGTGAACAAAACGTTGATGCCTGTTAATGTAATAATTTAATTTTCTTTTTATTGTATAATACTAATTTTACTTAGTATTATTGGGTTTAAGGCGTATTTGTTTGTAATAAACATTAATGCCTGTATAAAATATGTGTATTATTGATATTGATAACTGTCTGGAATTTCTTCTTCTTTTTCAGCATACTTGCACTGCAAGAGGATTTCTTTATCAGTCAATGTTAATGTATTAATGGACTTGCACTTAGGACATTTCTTCTCCTGCTTTAAGCTGCCGCCCAGATTAATAACATTGGCAAAGTGATAAGAACACTTGGCGCACCTCCATATATATTTGTAATTATTGTCTGGCATATCAACTTTTTTTTACAGCCTCCTTGCCAACAAAAAATCTCGTAATACAAATATACGAGATTCAATCAAGGCGGGTAAAATTTAATTTGTGAACCAAGCATAGCAAGTTCATAGCCTTTTGCATACTAATTAATTGTGCCCTCCTTGTTGCTTTATAAGAGTATCAAATTTTTATAACAGCGTCAAGAAAAAAAATATCTCTAATTTTAGAGATAATTTTCTATGTTTTTTTGAATTTAATTTTTATCCACAGTTAAATCTATTTTTTACTCTTCTCTTCTTTGCGATAAGCAAAGTAAGAATAGCCAAAACTTCCAATAACCATTATGATAATTATTAAGATAAAGAGAGGCAATTGAAAGCTGCCAGGCACCCAAGGCATCAGAGCAATGAGCAAACCTCCGAGCATGAATATCTTGCCTCCGAATCTATGCGTCTTGCTCCATACGCTCTCAGAAGACAAGGTCCAAGGCGTGCGAATACCGATAAACCAGTTACTTTTTATTTTGCTCATATAATTGCCCATGATGATCATAAGCAATCCAACTCCTATTGGGATATAAGAGCCAACCTCAATGTCATAACCTATGCCATTAAGCCCTACAATAAAATAAATGCCTGCCATAAAGGCAATAATAATGGTTTTAAAGATGTTATATGTCTTGCCAAACTGCTTATACTTGCTCCCCCTTGGGTCAATCTTAGGCAAAAACAAGAACATCAGATACATAAAAGCAAGCAATCCTGGGAAGAAAAATGCGGCAAAGCCCTTAGATGACCATCCATCTGCCTCTCCTCTAAAATTCCAATGAGTTACAACCTCTTCTGGAAAATGAGAGTAAAAATAAAAAGAAGCGGCTATAGAAATAATAATAAAAAAAATTGGAAGCCATTCTGTTTTAAAATTAAATTTGAGTTCTTTGGTCATATTATTTAAATAATTTAATTATATATTTCATTGTTTCTTCAAACACGCTTAAATTAAGAGAATAGATAATCTCCTGTCCCTGCCTTTCTGACGTTACCAGCCCAGCCTGCTTTAAAATATTCAAATGATGTGATAAGGAAGGCAAACTGATTTTAAAATGTTTTCCAATCTGACCTGCTGGCATGTCTTTTTTCTTCAGCAATTCCAAAATCCTCCTGCGCGTAGGATCAGCTATGGCCTGCATTGTTTTATTAAAACTCATAGATTTAGATATTTAGATAACTATCTAAATATTATCATAATCTAAAAACCTTGTCAAGTAAAAACACGCTAATTAGCAAATAATCAGCGTGTTTTAAAATTATTTAATATAACTTGCTGATTCCTGCAATATCCCCTGCTTCCAGGCTTCGCTTATCAGTTTCACCATAACCAGCATAACCATACATAGTTGCAGATGAACAATCAGTGTTATAGAGATCGCCCATGCCGACACTATGACCTAGTTCATGAGTGGCAATATTCTCAAAGTCCATCTTATTGGCTTCGCCAGTGGCTGACCAGTCATAATCTGCCTGATTATAAACCTGATCCCATTCTACTAGCTCTCGGGCAAAAGGCGGGCCGCCAAAAATGCCCCAGATAATAGTGACGCCAATTACTCCTGGCTCTTCAATGTCGGCAAAATAAACTTCATTTTGGCCATCAGTGGCGACAGTGTCAGCTATTAAGATAGCTGAGGTAACGCTGCCCTGGCCTAAGATATCGGCGGCAGCTGCCTGTTCCCACTTAGCAATATCAGCAGCCAAATTTGCTGCGACAAAATTTTCAGCTAAGCCTTCAGTATTGGCAGGATTAACCAAATAAGGCTCAACTGTTTTCCACTTAGCGCTCTTAGCTAAAAAAGTATAGCAAGAGCTGGTAT
This sequence comes from bacterium, assembly GCA_043813955.1. Taxonomy (GTDB): domain Bacteria; phylum Patescibacteriota; class Patescibacteriia; order Patescibacteriales; family Patescibacteriaceae; genus JBDRKN01. Next base: position 2,477 of record JBDRKN010000001.1, read on the forward strand.
CTGGCTCTGGATCTTCACCGCCATTGCAATCAGCTGGACACTTCCTAGCATTTTCTCCTGGCTCGCAAATGCCATTGCCGCAACTAGTGTCTGGCTTAGCTGCCTTGTCTTTATGAACAATGGCATAGCCTTTAACTAGACGGCCTTGATCTGCAGCAAAGCCAAGATCATAAATATTAGGCGCTACTTCTATGGCCTTAGCTGGCAAAACAATGGAATTTTTTACTTCGCCAGTAACTGGATTAGTTACTTTAGCCGCTCTAAATTCCGGTTTAGCTGCCATTGCCCAGCTAGCAGAAGCTACCAAGATAACTAAAATTAAAAAAATTATAAATTGCTTCATACTTTTAAAATTAAGTTTAATAAAAAAACCGACCTTTATAGCTATTAAATTATAAAATAACTGGCTAGAAAAGTCAAAAATAAATTGACTTTTACTCTTATTTTAGTCAGAATAATAAAGTAACTAAACTCTTATGCTATTAACAATTATTATTGCCACTTTAATAGTAAGCCTGCTCTCTTTCGCAGGCATACTTGTTATTTCAGCAAAAAAAGAAAGGGTTATGGAATTTGGCGTAAGCTTAGCTGTCGGAGCTATGCTAGCAGCTGTTTTTATCAATATCATTCCAGAATTATTTTCAGACCATAATAATAATCCTGAACTTTATTCAATCATAATCATGGCTTCAATTCTTATTTTCTTTGTTATTGAAAGGTTTTTCCACTGGCATCACTGCCGATGCCATCCTAAAACCTGCGAACAATGCGCTGAAAATCATAAGCATATTGGCTGGATAAATATCTTTGGAGACGGTTTGCATAATTTTGTTGACGGAATGATTATTGGAGTAAGCTTTATGATAAGCTGGAAACTTGGATTAATCAGCACTATTGCTATTGCAATGCATGAGATTCCCCAGGAAATTGGAGATTTCAGCATTTTAATAAGGGCTGGATTTACCAAGGCAAAGGCATTAATGTGGAACTTTATATCAGCAATCCTTGCAGTAGCTGGAGGCATTTTTGCTTATATCTTCGCTTCTGCGGCAAGCTATGCAAATATACTAATGAGCATTGCTGCTGGAAGCTTTTTATACTTAGTAATGACAGATATTATGCCCATGCTGCATTTGTCAAAAAGAAAACACCATAATAT
>JBDRKN010000002.1:0-4731 GCA_043813955.1 bacterium
TAATCTCTGTGCCGCTGGTTACTACAGTAAAAGAATTAAAAGACTGATTAATATCAGGCTGCTTAACTTCAATTCCCATATTTCGGCATTCATCTATTTCAATAGCAACGCGATCGCTGTCATGCTGGTCAGCAGTAAGCAGAGCAGCCATAAATTCAGTTGGCCAATTAGTCTTAAGATATGCGGTCTGATAGGCAATCATAGCGTAGCAGGCTCCATGCGAATTATGCACTACTATATCATTAGCTAAATAATTATGAGTTCCTTTTATTGTTAAGTCATAGGTTCGCTCTTTTTCTGATTTTTTAATCTCAACAATCTCATCCCAATATATATCTGATTGAGCTAAATTCATTTTTTGAATATTTAAATTGCGAACCACAGCAATGCGATCGCCAATTTTAAGCTGATTTAATCGTCTCCATCCATTCAAAACCATAAAAGGATGATTGCTTGTAGCCTTAATAATCTTACCAAGCCTTGTTTTAACTATATAAACATTCTTAACTCCATTATTAAAAACTTCTGTTATCTGGCCTTTGGTAAACTTTAAATCATCCTGTAGCGTGAAAACGGCCGGCAGTTTCTTCTTATTCTTGTATCGTTGGTATAAATCTTCAAGATTAATGCGTTTGCCAGTCGTGCTAGTAATAACCGTATCGCCAGCTAAACAGCGATTAAACCCGTAACCGGCAAATGGCTCAATAAAGCTAAATATTTGTTCTGCAAGATTGCTATTAATGCCATTTTTGACGCATCCATCAATGAATTTTTCTTTCTGCTGCGAAAGCAGCTTTGCTATCTTTTTACCAACTGCCTTGCGCAAAACATCTGCCTCGCCCATTGTAAAGCCAGCTAAATCGCGGGCCATGCGCATTACCTGCTCCTGATAAATAGCTACGCCATAAGTTTTTTTCAAAATAGGCTCAAGCTTTGGATGAAGATAGGATGGCTTTTTACGGCCATGCTTGCCAGCAATATAATCAGGTATCCACTCCATAGGGCCAGGCCTGTAAAGCGATACCATTGCAATAATATCTTCAAATTCATTTGGCTTTAGCTCTTTTAAGTATCGCTTCATGTTTGAAGACTCAAACTGAAATACGCCAGTAGTTTCGCCATTAGCAAATAATTCAAAAGTTTTTTTGTCATCTAATGGTATTTTGTCAATATCAATTTCCAATCCGCGCGTATTTTTAATAATCTTGACAGCTGATTCAATAATAGTCAGATTTTTTAATCCAAGAAAATCCATTTTTAGCAATCCTAAATCCTCAATAGGGTACAAAGAGTATTGGGATACAACTGTATTGTCAGAAGAAGAAGCGTGCTGCAATGGAACATTTTCTGTTAAAGGATCTTTTGCGATCAATACTCCGCATGCATGGGTTGAGGCATGGCGGGCAACGCCCTCAAGCTTTAGGGCATAATCAACAATTTCCTTAGCCGCAGTATCAGTTTTGTAAATCTCTTTTAACTCAGGCGCAATTTCCAAAGCTTTGGACAGATTGGTAAACATTGGCACCATTTTAGCAAGCTTGTCGCAATAATTATATGGATAATCAAGAACTCGTCCAACATCGCGTATGGCTGCCCTCGCAGCCATGGTTCCAAAAGTAATAATCTGTGATACGCGATCCTCTCCATATTTCTGGCGCACATAATCAATTACTTCATCACGCCTTATATCAGCAAAATCCAAATCAACATCAGGCATGGAAATCCTTTCAGGATTTAAAAATCTTTCAAATAATAATTCATATTTAATTGGACAAAGGTTAGTAATGCCTATTAAATAACTGACCAAAGATCCTGCAGCTGAACCGCGTCCAGGACCTACGACAATTTTATTTTGTTTTGCCCAATTAACAAAATCAGCAACAATCAAGAAATAGCTAGGCCAGCCCATTTTAGCAATTACTGACAGTTCATAATCAAGGCGTTCAGAATATACCTGATCTATTTCTTCATAGGTTTTTCCATAGCGCTTGACCATGCCCTCTAAAGACAGCTTTCTTAAATAGCTGTTGCCATCATAGCCTTCTGGCACATCAAAGTACGGAAGCTGTATTTTGCCAAGCTCTATTTCCACATTGCATTGTTCAGCAATTTTGACTGTATTCTCAATAGCCTCTGGCATATGAGCAAAAGCCTGGATTAATTCACGGCCAGGCCTGAGAGAATAGTCAACTCCCATCATATTCATGCGGTTAGTATCGTCTTTCTTGCTCTTACTCTGCAAACAAAGCAGGATGTCTTGAGCCTTATCATCTTCTTTTTTGTAATAATGAGAATCATTAGTAGCAACTAATGGAATATTTAATTCTTTGGAAAACTTAATGAGCTGCTGGTTAACCTCCTGATTATGCTCAAGCTCTGGATGATCCTGCAATTCTAAATAATAATTGCCTTTGCCAAAAAGTTCTTCATGGTCCAGAATTCTTTGTCTGGCCTTATCCAGCTGTCCAGCAATAATCAGACGCGGGATTTCACCTCCAAGGCAGGCAGAGCAGGCAATCAGCCCTTCATGGTGTTTTTGAAGTATATCCCAGTCAACTCTTGGCTTGTAATAATAGCCCTCAAGATGAGCAATAGAAGTGAGCTTAAGCAAATTTTTATATCCAGCATTATTTTTTGCCAAGAGAAGCAAATGAAAAAAATTCTTCTCGCCTTTAACAAAAATCTTGTCAAAGCGCGATCCTGGAGCTACATATGCTTCTATGCCAATAATCGGCTTAATGCCGGCTTTTTTGCATTTTTGATAAAATTCAATCACGCCGTACATAACGCCATGGTCAGTAATAGCAATTGCATTAGCCCCGTCTTCCTTGGCAAATTCAACCAAATCATTAATTTTGATTAAACCGTCAAGCAAAGAATAATGGCTATGGACATGGAGATGGACAAACTTCATAAAATCATAATAGCATGTTTTATCTGCTTGGCAAATTTAAAAAGGCCGAACAACGGCCTTTTTTTATTAATAAAAATTAAACTCATTCAATATTATATTTTTTTACAAATTCTTTTAAAACTCCTTCATCGTCAAACTCTAAAACAAGCTTTGACTTATTTTTATCAAATTTCATAAATGATGTTTTAACGCCAAAAAATTTAGTAAACTTTGCCTGCAGATCTAAATCGCCAGCAGACCATTTAATTCTAGATTCCTTAGTGCCGCCCATTTTTTGCGCCTCAATTACGGTTTCATTATTTGACATCTTGTTATCCAAGATTTTTTGAAACAAAGCTTGCTGTTTATCTTTATCAGCAATGCCGACAAGGACAAACCCATGAGATTTATCAATCCTGCCATCTTCTATTGCCTGCTGTATTTGTCGCGGCAAATTTAATAATCGCAGAATATTAGTAAGCGCAGGCCTGGACCTGCCAACCATTTTACTAAGCTTTTCTTGGCTAATATGATAATTATCCAGCACCTGCCTATATCCCTTAGCTTCTTCAATCGCATTTAAATCCTCGCGCTGCAAATTCTCTATCATAGCCAAAATCAATTTATCTTGATTATTATCAACCTGCCTTAAAACTATTGGCACTTCTTTAAGCCCAGCTTTTTTAGCTGCCCGCAATCGCCTTTCTCCCGCAATCAGCTGATATCCTTGCTTGGTCTTGCTCACGAGCAAAGGCTGCAAAATCCCATGATTTTTAATTGAGTCAGCTAACTGATCCATGGCTTTTTCTTCAAAATCTTCTCTAGGCTGATGGGGATTAACTTTAATTAAGTCAATTTGCGCTGTTAATTGCCCTGGAGCATTAGCTTCAGAACCCTGAACAGCTGTTTTATTTTCTTTTAAAGGGATTAGAGATCCTAATCCTCTTCCTAAACCGCTTGGCATAATATTAAAATTTAATTCTTATTCTTCTAAACCTATAACCTCCCTGGCTAAGCGCTCATATGCTTTTCCGCCCTTGGATCTTGGATCATAATGCAGAATAGAGCGTCCATAGCTTGGCGATTCAGCCAAGCGCACGCTTCGCGGTATAATACTTCTAAAAATCCTGTTTGGAAAATACTGGTAAAGTTCATCCATTACCTCCTGTGACAAAGAATTTCTTCTATCAAACATAGTAATCACAGCGCCCATAACGCCTAATTCTGGCTTTAAATTAGTCTGTACCAAGGAAATAGTGTTAAGCAATTGTCCTAAGCCTTCTAAAGCATAGTATTCGCTTTGAACTGGAATCAATATTTCATCAGCAGCAACTAAGCTGTTAACTGTAAGCAAACCAAGGGATGGGGGACCGTCTATTATAATATAGTCGTATTCGTTTTTTATTTCCTGCAAAATATTTAATAATCTTGATTCTCGATCGCTCATCTCAACTAATTCAATGCCAGCTCCTGCTAGAGCAGGCGTTGCTGGCGCAATCTTAAACCCATCCTGCAAAGTATGCTTAATTATGCTGTATAGAGGCCTTTGTCCAATCAAAGCCTCGTATAATCCATTTTCCAATTTAGTATGCTCAATTCCCATGCCAGAGGTGGCGTTTGCCTGCGGGTCTATGTCTACTAACAAAACCTGTCTGCCTAAATGAGCTAAATAAGCAGACAAATTTACAGCTGTAGTTGTCTTGCCTACTCCTCCCTTTTGATTTACAATAGAGATTATCTTGCCCATAGTTTAGATAAACCAAATCATCAACAACTTAAATCAGCTGCCTGATGTTATTACCTATATTATACCTTAAAAATATTGTTTTGACAATTTT
>JBDRKN010000003.1:0-4460 GCA_043813955.1 bacterium
GCTGAATATCACATCTGGAAAATTAAAATAAATACTGAAAAAAGATTTAATGACGCCTAACGGTATCTTAAATGCATCTATAAAATTCCAAAAAGAAAAATATCTCCTTAGTTTTCCTGCATATGTTTTTTTAAATTTTATACCTTGCCTCAAAAGAATTGAGGAATCATATGGCGCGTCGGACACAAAAATTAATTCCGGCTGAACCATTCTTTTTTCTGCAGTAACGCTATTTAAGGCCTCGGCCACGGCAATAATAGGATAAAAATGCCCGCCCGTGCCTCCGCCTGTCAGAATTATCTTCATAAATATTATAATAGCAAATATAAAAAATCCCGCCAATGGCGGGATTTTTTATTCTTAAGGTGTTGGAGTTGGAGTTGGAGTTGGAGTTGGAGTTGGAGTTGGAATTCCTAATTTCTTTGCTATGCCTGGAGGAATAACCTGGCAAGTTGGCACAACAGGAGCTTCATTTTTCTTTAACCAGCCCGGAGCAATAAGATGTCCAGGAGGAACTATTGCGCATGGCTTATTGTCATTATTGCTATCTCCATCATTGTCTTCATCTGTTTCTTCTAAAATAATAGGGTTTTCATTCAAAACCTCGTTTACCTTTTTCAAAGTAATGGGGCCAACTCTGCCTACTTGTTCAATCCCCCATTTCTTTTGGAATCTCTTTACAGCATTAAATGTTAACTGGCCAAAGTATCCGGTAATAAGCCCTTCGGGATAAACTTCAGAATCTGCTGCTAGTGCTGCTTGAAGCGCCAAGACTTCTTCGCTGGTCATGCCAATGCTTAACTGATTTATCAATCTTACTGTTTCTTTAATTTCTTGTTTGGATTGTTTAACTTCTTCTTGGGCTTGATGCAAATTTTGAATATTTGTTTGAAGCTGTTGGATCTGAAGCTGGAGCTGTTGGATCATGGCCTGCAATTGTTCAACTGTGCTGGAAGCTGTTGTTTCTGCAAAAACCATGGGACTAACAATCATGCCAGCTAAAAGCAATACAACTAAAAAATATTTATTTTTCATAATTAATTTTTTTTATCTTGTCACTTTAATAGTTTCGCCCAATTGCGCGTCAGGAGCTATAACTATAACTCGGCCATTAGCTGAGGTAGAAATAGTATAACCAACACCATCAGTAAGGCAAGCATCCGGACATTGAGGATCTAATGGCATAGATACAAGATATAATTCATTAAGAGTAATATCTGATAAATCAATTAAACCTGTACAGCTTGCAGCATTAGTTTCGCAAATCTCCGTGTCTACGGCAGTAATTGTACTGGGTAAAGATCCGTTATTATCAATAGCGTATTGATAAACAGCATTCAATATCGTATTAACATTGCTCCAACGCTGGGCATTGTTCGCCTGCGCAAATTGCCTGGCTGGATTAATGGCTACGATTGCTACGGCTGCCAAAATAGCAATAATGCCAATGACAACCAAAATCTCAATAAGAGTAAACCCTTTGTTTTTCATGTATAATAAAACCTTTTTTGTTAATAATTTCGACCTAGCAATTATCTAGTTTATTTAAATTTTACACTATTTTACTCCTGACTGCATCTTATTTGTGGATAATTATTCCTCAATAATTTCAGCATATTCTGAAGAAATCCAGCCCTCTTTCCCGTCTTTTAGTTCAATTTTATACCAATCGTCTTTTTCATCTAAAAATTTATATTTTTCACCCGGATATATTCTAACAATCTGGTCAAAACTTGTACCCGGGCCTTTTCTCACATTGAGCCAGCCAGTTGGCGTAGAAATCACTTTTATTTTCTTAATAAGCTCTGGGGTTGAAGTTGGTGTTTCCGCCAAAGGCGGACCAGCATCGGGCTGGGACGTTGGAATTGCCACTATCAATTCATTATTGTCTTGACTAGATTTAAAAAATAAAAAATAAGAAGATAAAAATATAAAAATCAAGGCAGTAATAATAAATCCTGATAAAAATGCTTTTTTCTTGCCCGCAAGCTCAAAAAATGAAGTTTTATCATAATATCCTTCTTCTGCTCCTTTAGGCTGGCTTAATAAATTAATTCCCTCGCCTGCCCCTAAAGCTAATCCAATAACATTGGCAAAAAGTATTGATTCTTTTTTATCCAGATATTTTGTAGGAATAATTTTTTTCAATGGATTGCCAAGCAAAACTCTTTTACTGGTTTGCTCGCTAATATAAGATTCCAAGCCCGGCAAGAGCGAAGCACCTCCAACTAAATAAATCTCGCTAATTCTTTTCTGGTAATTATCTTCATAATATTTTACAGTTTCTTTTATTCCTTTTATAATTCGTTTTTTTATATTTTCTGTAAGTTCTTTTCCGTCATGCGAAATAGGAATAGAAAAAATTAGATTTTTATTATTATTAAAAACATTAATATTGGTTGTTCTGGCGCCGATATCTAAAATCATAGAATAATCCAGGCTGGCAGACTGGCTTAATGATTTAAAATAAGCTGGCGCAGAAAAAAGCGCCCTGCCAACAGCGATTGATTCTGGCTCAACTGCCACTAAATCTGCGCCAATCTTTGAAAAAACTTTTGAATAATCATTAATAATATTTTGCGGGGCGGAAATATATAAAATATTCTTTTTTTCAGGATTTGAGTCCAAAACAAAATAATCCCAATATAAATCTTCCAAATTAAAAGGGATGACCTCTTTGGCCTTATCCAAAAGCGCTTTTTCAAAATCTTCCTTTTCCAATTTGGCATCAATCTCAAAAGCATGGATATAAGTTTTTGGTTCAGGCAAACTAACAGCAATTTTTATATTTTTTTGTTTGGGGTCAAGCGAATTAGGCTTGGCTTCAATCAAAAGTTTCTGAAAAATGGAAATAAATTTTTCTTCATCAATAATTTTATTGTCTTGGACAATATTTTCTTCCAAAACCGCTCTGTTATACGCCAAAACTTCCCTCTTGCTGTTAAGCTGGAGAATTTCAATAGAATAATCGCTTATATCTGCAGCCACCAAGGGCTGTTTTTTAAAATTAAAAAGCATAAAAATTAAAAATTGGGGACTTCGTTCCAATAACTAGTAAACATTTCCGGATTTATTTGAATCACATTAATCTTAATTTTTCTGGTATAACCGGAAACAGCGCTTTGTGTTTTGACTATTTTATCGCTGCCGCTAGTTTCTATTGGCAAAATATCGCAGGAATCACTCCCGTCTATTATTATACTCTCATTGCCTGAATAATTCGAGTCATTTTTCAACTGCTGAAGGGCATACTCAGCGCAAGCTTCAGCCAAAGCCCTTGATTTGCCTGATAATTGCTCACCTAATGCCAATTTTATTTCAGTATTAGAACGCAAAAAAATGCCAATAATAATAGCTAAAATTACAGCCTGAATAATAAGTACTGATATTAGAGCGATATAACCTTTTTTCATTTCATTTTTTTCTGATATTAGCTGTTGAATAATAATTTTTCTCTAATTCATACTCCTGGCGACCAGATTGACTATTAAACCGCATCGTCGCTTGAATTCTGATAGTGCCTGGGGTATCTGTATACGAAACATTTGTAAACTGAAAGCTGGTAACAGTTATTTCGTCCGAAGTTAAATTAATTGGCAAACCTAAACCTTCCTGAATTCTTACTATGCCATCAGATAAATCAAAAACGGTTGGATTCTTGCCAGCATCTGACATTTCTAAAGACAAGGAAGCGGCTGAACTGCCTTGAGTCGGGCTGTTAATAGCTTCGGCATTACGAACTCTTTCTGTAATTTTCTCCATTATTAAACGCGCGTTCTGATTAGTTTCCTCAATAGCAGATAATTTTGCTTTATCAAAAAAAATATTAACAGCCACGGCGCCAGCTGCAATTAAAAGAACTCCCACGATGCCTATGTAAATCAAAAACTCAATTAATGTAAAACCTTGCTTCATAATTTTTACGGGGCGCAACAACAAGTATCTGCGCCGCCGCCTCCAGTGCAATAAACATCACCACCTGATTCATAAGTTTCACCATTCTTGGTACATTGCTGAGGATTAGGTCGACAAGTACCTATAATATAAGATAAAGACTGGCAATATTGTTCGCAACTAGTAATACTTATTTGCTGCCAATTAGTAAGATAAGTTGCTAATTCTACTTCTGACGGCCGATTAGCAGAAAACTGCCAATTAACATTAGAAACAATTTTTTTAGTATTAGAATCTATTTCGCTTATAGTTACAGAACGCGTAAATTGATCCTGTGCATCAGAAGCGCCGGAAAAAACCCATTGATTAGCTGATAAAGCCAAGCCATGAGAACCATTAACTAAATTGGCAAAACTATTATCACGAATAGAGCGCGCTGCTTCCAGACCCTCTTTTGCCAAGGACAAAGCGCGCGTTCTTTCAGATGATTGGCGCGAAGCAATGCCAGCATCAATAACTAAAAACCCGATTAAACTGATGCCTCCAATAAAAATGGCTATGGCAAC
>JBDRKN010000004.1:0-40046 GCA_043813955.1 bacterium
CAAGCCAGCAACGTGCATACCATAAACACGCTCTAAGCTTAAAACTCCGTCCCCCCATCGGAAAATAATAGTAGTGCTGGAATATTAACCAGCTCGTCCATCGGCTACGTCTGCACTACACAGACCTCGGCTTAGGACCGACTAACCCTGGGTCGATTAGCGTTGCCCAGGAACCCTTAGGTGTTCGGTGGGCAGGGTTTTCACCTGCCTTTTTGCTACTCATGCCAACATTCTCACTTCTATTCGCTCCACCAAGTCTCACGACTCAGCTTCACAGCAGAATAGAACGCTCCTCTACCCCTGTTATCAAAGATAACAAGTCGCAGTTTCGGTACCAGATTTGAGCCCCGATACATTTTCGGCGCGAGACAACTTGACTAGTGAGCTATTACGCTTTCTTTAAAGGATGGCTGCTTCTAAGCCAACCTCCTAGTTGTCGTGGTCGCGACACCACCTTTCACACTTAATCTGGATTTAGGGACCTTAACTTGCGATCTGGGCTGTTTCCCTTTCGACTAATGGACCTTAGCGCCCATAGTCTAACTCCCGAGCTTCACACATAGGTATTCGGAGTTTGGGTAAAGACGGTATCCGAAGACCCGCCCTCATTCAGTGCTCTACCCCCTATGCTCAGCACTCGAGGCTAGCCCTAAAGCTATTTCGAGGAGAACCAGCTATTGCCGAGTTCGATTGGAATTTCACCGCTAACCACAACTCATCCCAAGATGTTGCACAATCTACGGGTTCGGTCCTCCATCTGTCTTTCGACAAACTTCAACCTGGTCATGGCTAGATCACCCGGCTTCGGGTCTTGTGCATGCGACCGACGGGCTATTAACCCTCGCTTTCACTATGGCTATCGCTCCGTTACGAGCTTAACCAAGCCACACACAACAAACTCGTTGGCTCATTCTTCAATAGGCACGCCGTCACGCCACAAGGACGCTCCGACTCTTTGTAAGTATATGGTTTCAGGTACTATTTCATCTCCCTAACAGGGATGCTTTTCACCTTTCCCTCACGGTACTTGTTCACTATCGATCTTGAGAAGTATTTAGCCTTGGGTCATAGGCGACCCAGATTCATACGGGATTTCACGGGTCCCGCACTACTTAAGAATAATAACAGTAAAGTAATAAATAACTTTTGCTTACCGGGCTATCACCGTCTTTGGCAGAGCTTTCCAGCTCGCTTCAGCTAACCATTTATAATCCTTACTGATCAAATCCATGTAATCACATTATTATCTTTCAACCCCCTGCAAACATATGGGCATGGACCCTTCAGTCCGGCTTTAGCTAACCGAAGTTAGCTTTGGCCAGACAAGGTTTATAGGGTTTAGGCTTCTCCCTTTTCGCTCGCCACTACTCAGGGAATAGAAATCTCTAGGTAAAAACAATGAACTACCATTGCCTTTACCTAAAGATCGTTGTTTCTCTCTTTTCCTCCGGCTACTAAGATGTTTCAATTCACCGGGTTGTCCACTCACTAGCTTATGGGTTCAGCTAGCGGTCATCCTGACTCCATCAGGATAGGTTTCCCCATTCGGAAATCTTCGGGTCAAAGGTTGCTTGCCACCTTACCGAAGCTTATCGCAGGCTGCTACGTCCTTCATCGTCTTCTCAAGTCAAGGCATCCGCCATATACTCTTTACGAGATTTTCCCACACTTTTGATTTCAAAAATGTGTATTGGACTTTTTGACTCTTGTTATATATTTAACTAAATATATAAATTTTCTATTTTGTTTAGACTATTTAATTGTCAAAGTTCTTGTAAATAATTTACAACTAGTAATTTACTGTACAACTAGTAATTTACTGTACAAACTATTAAGCTGTAAACTATTTTAGAATTAAAAAAACCGCTCTACAGCGGTCTAAAAGCAACAAAACGCAAAGCTTCTTAACCGCTTGTTTTCTTTAAACAATTTAATTGGAGTTTCTTCATATTTTAATAATAAATCAAGTATTATTATTATACATTATATAAAAAACGTGTCAAGTAATTAAGAATTATAATAATAAAGCTAAAGTTAAATAAAAAATAGCCGTAAAAAACAGCTATTTTTTAAATTCGTCTATTTTTTAATAAAATTAATCGCAACTGGCATCATCTGCGCCAGTAGTAGTGGCCTCGCCAAACCCTGGAGCAGGAGTAGCACTTGAAAAATCATTACTGCATGCAGCAGGAGCTTTGCCTTCATTAAAGCTGCCACAAATCAGTTTGGCCAAGCTTGAGCTATCCCTTCCGCTTGTAACAACTTCACCGTTAACTACTAGCGTTGGAGAGCCTCCAACTCCGTATTTATCATTATCATCTTTGTAAATGTTAAATGGAGGATAGGTGTCCCATCCTTCATGGCTTTCAAAAACTTCGCTTATCTTATACTCTTCATCAATTTTAGCTACACAAGCATTCATCTTATTCTTGTCAATGCCTGTTTCATTTAAACACCTCTCTGTATCTCCGTCTTTTAAGAAACAATTCAAATAAGGAAGTATCTTAGGCCTCTGCTCTTTTTGAATACAATATTCTTTCATCTGCTCGTCTAATTCTTTTTTAGCATGCATCGCATAATCAACAAACTTTAATTCAAAGTCAATGCTGTCATACAAGGCATTAACAACAGGTATAATTCCTTTTTCCATCTGAGTGCCATAAGGACAATGGCTCATGACAAAGAGCTCAATGTTTGGCCTGTCAGATTTTGGAGCCTGCGCGACAGGTTCGTCTGTAGTTTCGCCATCTTCTTCTTCGCCAGACATTTCAGCAATATCTAAAGCCTGGGGAAAGAATAATTTTCCATCCTCGCTGATATAGGAATCAATTGGCTCATCATTGCCTTCAAGGCTAATCTTTAGGGCATACATACCTCCCTTGTATTTTATAATCTCATCAACAGTAGCAGAGCTGTCGCCTTGCATTAAAATGTCATTAATAAATGTTTCAGCCCTTGTCTTGGCCTCGTCAGGAGTCATTTTGGCAGCGCCTCGATTGTTAGTCATAACAACGCCTACAACTAATAGGGCAATTATTATAACTAAAATAATAATACCTTTGTTGTTCTTTTGTAGCATAGAATTAAGTTAATTAATTAGAATTTTTAATAATAAAGCATTTAATAGAAATCTATTAAATGCCTCCTAATTTATTTTAATTTATTATTCATTATCTGTCAATTACAACCATGTCACAGCAACTATTTCGTCATTTTCATTCTTAAAGCGCATTAATTTAACGCCCTGGGTATCGCGTCCAATCCTCTTAACTGCTTTGAACGGAAGGCGGATTACCTGTCCCTGGTTGGAAATAATAATCAAATCCTTGTCTTTCATGGTTTTGGCATTAATCACAAAAGCATTGGTAATACTGCCAGTTCTAACAGTCACTTTAGCTGTCTTAATGCCAGAGCCTCCGCGTCCTTGAGGCTTGTACATGCTTAAAGGAGTGCGCTTGCCAAAACCCTTAGCCATTACACACAACACATTATAGTCACCCAGCTTCTGCTTTTTAACATTAATTATTCCCATACCTACCACTAAATCATATTTTTTTAATCTAATGCCAAAAACTCCAGCTGCATTGCGACCCATGTCTCTAACGCCAGATTCTTTAAATTGGATTGTCTGTCCCTTTGCGGTAATTAACTGAATATTATCATTTCCGCTGCTTGGCTTTGCCCAAATCAATTTATCTTCTTCTTTTAATTTAATAGCAATCAAACCAGAGCGCCTGACATTAGAAAAAGCGTCAAGCTTTACTTTTTTGACTAATCCTTTTTCTGTTGCAAAAAAGATAAATTTGAATTGCTCTAATTTTTGTAATGGCAAAATACTAGTAATCTTCTCCTGGCTTGGCAATTGTAAAAAATTAACAATAGCCTGGCCCTTTCCTGTACGCTGAGCTTGCGGAATCTCATGAGTCTTAAGCTGGAAAACGCGCCCCTTGGTTGTAAAAAATAAAAGGTCATCATGGGTCATGGTAGCAAACATAAATTCAATAGAATCTTCTTCCTTGGTTGTTAAGCCAATCACTCCCTTGCCGCCGCGTCCCTGGACCTTAAAGGTGTCTTTTGACATGCGCTTAATATAACCATCGCGGGTCATCATTACCACAACTTCCTCGTTTGGCACCAAATCCTCCATTCCAAATTCTCTAACACCTCTTGCTATTACCTTAGTGCGCCTGTCATCTCCATATTTTTCAGATAACTCCTTAATTTCTTTTTTAATAATATTTAAAATTCTAGTTCTGGATTTTAAGACAGTTTCTAATTCTTTGACTAGCTTTCTCTTTTCCTTTAATTCATTCTCAATTTTCAATCTTTCTAGATTAGCTAAATTGCCAAGCTTCATTTCCACAATAGCTGTAGCCTGGATCTCTGTTAATTTAAATTTCTTTTTTAAATTAACCTTGGCAGCTTCTTTGTCTTTAGAAGCTTTGATGGTCTTAATCACAGCATCAATATTCTTTAAGGCAATCATTAGCCCCTCTAAAACATGGGCTCTGGCTCTTGCCTTGTCTAAATCAAACTGAGTGCGCCTCTTAACCACTTCTTCTCTATGCTTAATATATTCTGTTAAAACAAATTTTAAATTTAATACCTTTGGCTGGATACCGTCAACCAATGCTAAAAGATTAACATGAAATGTTTCCTGCAGCTGAGTCTTTTGATACAAAGCATTTAAAGTTTTTTTAGGATAAGAGTCTTTTTTCAAATCAACCACAATGCGCACGCCATCTTTGTCAGATTCGTCGCGCAAATCTCTAATGCCGTCAAGTTTTTTTTCTTTAACCAAAGTAGCGATCTTTTCAACCAAAGTCGCCTTGTTAACCTGATAAGGGATTTCAGTAATAATGATTTGAAAGCTGCCGGCTTTATTTTCTGTAATCTCTGCCTTACCGCGCATTACAATACCGCACTTGCCAGTCGTGTATGCTTGCAAAATATCTTTTTTATTATAAATAACGCCTCCGGTTGGAAAATCAGGGCCTTGAACAAACTCCATTAAATCCTCAATCTCTGCGTCAGGATTGTCAATTAAATGAACAATAGCCGCAGTTAATTCTTTTAAATTATGAGGAGGTATATTTGTAGCCATTCCAACCGCAATGCCCATGCTGCCGTTTAATAATAGGTTGGGAAGTCTGGCTGGCAATACTTTTGGCTCATACTGCGAGCCGTCAAAGTTTGGCACAAAATCAACAGTCTTTCTTTCTATATCAATCAATAATTCCTCTGAAATTGGTGATAGCTTAGCTTCAGTATTGTGATTAACAAAGCCATTAGCAATAAATGAATGGCAATTGCTATCTACTCGCAGTGAATAAACTATTTCTTTCTTTTTCGGCTTTTTAATAGTCTTTATTTTGTTAAAAAAGAATTTATTATTCAGAAGCCAATCAATCATTTCTTTATCTTGAGGCTTTAGTATTTTTATTAATTTTGAATAATTTTTTTCTAAATGATAATATCTATCAAAATTATTTCTTTTGATAAAACTTTGGCTATAATTAGTCCGTAAATAATCATTTAAATAGGGAATAAAATCGGTCTTGCTCATCCGTCCATCATTAATATTTTTAATTTTCAATAATATCGCATTCTTTCTTGAAGAAAAGAAACCAATCTCTTTAGCGAATAAAGCAATATTTTTATGTCCAGAAATAATTAATCTATAACATCCATTTCTTTTATCCTTATAATGCAACGAGGTAACGATGCCGAAATTCAGCAACAATGTCTTAAGCTGGTTAATTAGTTTTAAGCTTAATGAATCATAAACTAATTGGATTGACTCTCCATTATTATTATTCCTTTTATCTTTATAGTGCATTACTGAACCATCACCTTCGAATAAACCCTTTAAGAAAAATTTAATTGATTCTTTATTGGAAAATAAAACAGAAAAAGGAATTTCTTTTTTATTAGAACGAACAGGAGACAGACCGATGTTTTTTAAAAAATTGACCGCTCTTTGGAGGTAGACGCTTAATTCACGGCAATCGCCTTTAATTTCCCGTTCGTATAATTTAATGCCTTTAAATTGAGATTCAGCTATTGTTTTTATTTGTTTGTAAAAATCCCTATCTTTATTATTAAATAGTATTTGATTATTATGAAAACTGCCCTCAGACACTAAGGCACCCAACAAAAAGGCTAAATCCTTGTTCATTTTTTCTGGCAGCTTTATCTTTTTTTGTTTAGGATTTAATTTAGGCCAATATTTTTTCAAATTTATATTATTTTTGTTAAACAAAGAAAAATTTCTATTAATAATGACAAAATCATTTTTAGTAACTTCTTCTAGCAATTTCCATTTAATGTCTGGGAAGCCAAATTCATTAAGAACAAAACAAAGAACTGGATGATTATAGCTGCCTCGCAATTTATAGTCCTGTTCTGTAACTATTTCAATGATATCGTGTTTGCCTGAATTAAAAAATTTAGAGGCTTTGACCTTTTTACCCTGGTAATTTAAAACTCGTAAATTTATACTAGCCTCTTCCTTGGTTGAAATTTCTTCTATAGGCAAAATACCCTTATCTGTAAGTACTAAAGTATCTCCAGTAACGCAATATCGAAAAGCTGCCGCAGAATCTCCGTCAAGAGAATTATGAACAAATATTCCTGACGCTAAAGCAAAATTATGAGTTCCTGCGATAGTTAAATCATAAACGTCAGCTTTCTCATCTAAGACGCGGACTGCAACTATCTTATGGTTTCTACGTATCTCTTTTAAAATAAGCTCTGGTTGATTGTTGAAATATTTTTTTAGTCCATGCGCCCATGTAGTGGCGCGCCCATAAGAATGTCGTATTCTGCCGCGACTGTTTGGATAAATCTCCTGCTCAAGATTAAATAAATCGGCTAAATGATGAGTAAATTTCCAAGTATTATCTTTAGGCTGATAAACTTCTTCATAACCAACTAAATTTTTATCAGGGCCTGCAAACAAACGAGTATACAAAGGCATGAGTGATGCGCCAGGGTTAAGATTTTGTGCTTCTTCATAAGAACCATCACGTAACATAAAAAGGTGATTAGGGGTGCACTTTATTTTTTCGCCACTATCTAGAATCACTTCAACTAATTCAGTATTTTTTTTGGTTAATCTAGGTGAACAAATTTCCGCGATTTTAATTTGACCTTGCTTGTTAATAGTAAAAGTGAAATTTCGTTTACCTCGCCGATGTTCATCTATTAATTGATCGAAACTAAGATTACGGCCGTCAGCTAATTTTACTTTAGTTTCCTTTGTGAAACAACCAAAATTTCCTTGACCTTTGACTAAAGGATAGCGCATGGCAAAATCCTGGGCCATACGCACCATGGAATCATAAACAGCAGTATCTCCATGAGGATGATACTTTCCTAAAACCTCGCCAACTACAGTAGCTGACTTGCGGAATTTAGCGCTTGACTTTAATCCAACGCTCCACATTGCGTACAAAATCCTTCTGTGAACAGGCTTAAGGCCGTCGCGCACATCTGGCAAGGCGCGAGAAACAATTACGCTCATAGCGTAATCCAAATACGAGGTGCGCATTTCTTTAACAATAGGCTGTATTTCTATTGCGCCCTGGTTATTAGACTTGGCTGCCTTTGGAGCAGCCTTTTTATTAATTATTTTCTTAGTTTGTTTTTTTAACATACATTTAATTATTCGCTTGGAAATGGGGTTATCTCCTCCTCTTCTTGCTGAACCTCCTCGTCTTGCTGAACTCTTTCTTCTTCAAATTTCTTAGCCTCTTGCTTAATTTCTTCAATCCCTGACCTTACTTTATCCAAAGTAGTGGTTAATGCTTCCTTAGTCTGTTCAAAATCTATATCCTTAATCTCCTGGCTCGTACTCATAATAGGTCGGGTCACAATTTCATTAAATTTAAATACCCAAAAACTGACAATCACAAGCATTGCAATAATTACGCCAACCCACATTAGCATGCGCTTATTCTTGCTCTCCATATCAGCTACCTGGCGGTGAATTTTCTGACGTCTGTCCTTAAGCACTTTTTTAATCTCCTTTTCCATTTCTTCTTCATCATCAATATCTAATATTGAATGCAAACGGTCAATTTCCTCTTTCTTAACATGCTCTTTTGTCTTTTTTTTAGGTTTATCCTCTTCAGAGGGTTTCCTCCTAGTCATATTTATTTAAAATTACTAATTCCATATCTTCTGCAGGCAAATCTCTCTTACTAATCTTAAGCTTGTCTTCATATGTAGGCTGCAGGCCTATCTCTTTTGCAAATTTATCAACCTTGTCTAAATCCCATTTTAATTTTGGATCGCCATAATGCATTGGTATTACAATACGGGGTTCAATCTGATTAATTACACTGACTGCCTTTTTTGCATCTATGGTGTACTTGCCTCCAACTGGAATTAACAAAATATCTGTGCCTTCAAGCTTTTCAAGCTGTTTTGTTTCTAAAGCACAGCCCAAATCTCCTAAATGAGCCACAGAAATTCCATCAATATCAATTCTAAACATTACAATATTACCGCGCTCATTGCCCTGTTTGTCATCATGATATGCATCAATACCTTCTACAAAAACTCCTTTGTTTTCATATTCACCAGCTCTGTTAATTACAAAAGCATCTCCTTTTATTGCTTTTACATAATTATGATCCTTATGATCATGGCTGACAGTTACAATATCAGCATCAATTTTAGGCATTTTAAAGCCAGTCATATTAGGATCAAATGGATCTGTTACTACAATAACGCCGTCAGGGCCTACCTTGTCCTGCAGTTTAAAACATGAATGTCCTATATAGGTAATATACATAAATTTGATACATTAAAACACGACAGTGGCGCTTGCCACTATAGTAAGTATAGTCTAAAAAATAGGTTGTGTCAATTAAAAAAGCAGGTCTATTTTACAATATTCCTGCTTTCTTTTCATGTTATTTACATGTGCTTTTTGATTTTAAAAAACTTATTATAGCCTCAGCTAAGTCCTTAGTATTTACGAATTTGTCTACGCCTTGATACAAACAAAATTTTTTATTAAGCTCGTTTTCTGAAAAAGCTATCACATTCGAAGCTGATTTAAATGTTTTGATTTCATTAATCATATCATGAAATAAAAGAGCTTTATCAGCGCAATCGCCTTCAAGACACACTAAATCAATAATCCCATTGTTTGCTTTAAGAATTTCGCTGCATTCCAAATAGCTATTGGCCGTAAGGATTTTGATTCCCTTAATTTCTTTTTTTATCTTTGCTATATCTATATCAAAAAAAAGACGATTAGATTTCATACAGATAAATAAAACACATTGTGAATTATTCATAATAGCTCCTGTTAAAGTACAACAAACAAATTAATTTGAATGTTTTAATATACAGTTTTTTCTATAACCTGTCAAGGTTAGAATTAGCTGCGCAAATAGCTATGGCCAAAGCATCTGCAGCATCATCTGGCTTAGGAATGTCCTCTAATTTTAATAATATCTTAACCATTTTCTGAACCTGCATTTTCCCAGCTCCGCCATATGCAGCAACAGCCTGTTTTACTTGAAGAGGCGTAAATTCTGTTGTAGGAACCTTCTGCTGTTCGCAGGTTAATAATATAACTCCTCTGGCCTGGCCGACAATTAAGGCAGTCTTAACATTTTTGCAAAAAAATAATTGCTCAATAGCAATTAAATCAGGTTTGTGTTTTTTAATTATTTTTTTAAGCTCTTTGTTAATAGAATCCAGACGTTTTCCCATATCTGTTTTGGCAGGAGTTTTTATTGAACCATAATCAATATTAATTAATTCATTGCCCTGTTTTTCAATTACCCCATATCCAGTATCAGCAATGCCTGGATCAATACCTAAAATAATCATATTATTCTATGTTAGTATAACAAACTGTTACATCTTCATTATCTTCCAAAGCGTCAATTAATTTATCAATCCTGTCTTGTTCTGAAGTATTTAAAATTTCTTTTTTCTCCTTGGCCACATATTCAATATCAGCTGATTTAATAATAATATTCTTGCTTTCTAAAAATTGCTTTATTTTATTCAAATCAGCCATATTGGTATAGACAGTAAGACCTTCCTGTTCTTTTACAATATCCAAAACATCTTGATCGATCAATTCTAATTCCAAGTCTGAGTTTATTTTGTTTAATTCCTTGTTCTTTATTATAATCACTCCCTGCTGGCTAAAATTCCACATTACTGAGCCTAAGCTCCCGTTATACTTTCCAAACAAATGCCTAATATTGGCAGCCGTGCGATTTTTGTTATCTGTAAGGCATTTAACGATAATCTGCGTTTGCGCAGGGCCAATGCCTTCATAGATTAATTCTTCAATTTCTTCTCCAGATAATTCTCCTGTACCGCGCTTAATAGCCTTGGTAATATTATCCTTAGGCATATTAACCGCCTTAGCCTTGTCCATGGCTACGCGAAGAGAAAAATTAGTGTCTGGATCGCCGCTTTTTTTTGCAGCAATGGTAATCATATTTCCAATCTTGGTAAAAACAGCCCCTCTTTTAGCATCAACCACAGCTTTAGCTCTTTTAATTGTTGACCATTTAGAATGTCCTGACATAATTATTCTTTTTGTTTTCTAATTGCCTGATATATGAAATATATTAAGCAGACAAATATGATAATCCAGCTAACAAGCTGGGGCCAGCGCAAGCCCATTACAAGAGGCGTGGAATCAATCCTTAAAAACTCCATACAAAACCGCATAGTTGAGTACATTATTAAAAAGCTTATTACTATCCATGAAAAATTCTTTTTTCTAAATAATTTATGCTCTAATATTAAAATAATAAAAATTAAAAAATTACCAATTGATTGATATATAAAAGTTGGGTGAAAAAATCCTTGCTGACCTAAAATTGGAATGCCCCATGAGAGATTAGTGGCATAGCCATATAATTCCTGATTAAAATAATTTCCCCACCTGCCAATTGCCAAAGCCAAAGCCATAGCTGGAACAATAATAGAGAATAATAGCCAGAAATCAATCTTGCGCTTGCGCGCAAAATACCAAACTACTAAAATACCGGCTATGATTGCTCCGTGAATAGCCAATCCTCCCTGCCATATCTTAAAAACATCTAATGGATGTCCGAGATAATATTCATACTCCAAGCATACATCATACAGCCTGGCGCCAATCAATCCAAGAATAATCAGCCAGAATGATAAATCAAAAACCAGATCCTTGTCAATATTGTAATATTTTGCTAACTTAATAGCTGTGACTATGGCTAAAATCATGCCAAAAACCAATATTAAGCCATACCAGTGTATTTGCATTGGGCCAATAGTTAAAAAAATAGGATCTGGCAAGTTTGTATGCAGCCAATTAATCATATTAATATTGTATATGGTAAAACAATTTTACACAAATAAAAAGGAGCGTTTATAGACGCTCCTTAAATTAATTGTTTTTTGCAGCAATTACTATAATTGCTATGCCGCAAAATTTAAGAAAAAATTCAACTAAAATGAAATCAGGTAATCTGAGTCCATCTTTAGCCCCACAAAATATTAACAAAACCCCAAAAGTAAAAATTATTCCCCTTATCACTTGATAAGTTTTGTCAAATTTTTTACTTCTACCGATTTCTGCTATAGAATTAATTACTGACATAATAGCCCCCAAAAAATGAAAAATAAACTCTTTATGCTTATATTAAAAGAACTTTTCCATATTTATATACCCAAAATTATATCATATTTTAAGAATAATGTCAAGCCATTGCCAAAGTACAAAAAGCTTAGTATAATTTAATCATATTACTGAAAATAGACTAATTTTATGCAAAATCAGGACAAATTGCTGCAGGATTTGGAGCAAAGACATGGACAGAAATTATCTAAAATTAGGCGAAAAAAGCCGTCTTTTTTTAGAAAATTTTTCAAGATATTAATATATATCTTAATTTTTTTTATTATCATTTTTGTCTTTTTCTATATTAACCGAGATTCTTTAAAAAATAATTCAGAGTCATGGATTGATAAAATACCAATTATTAGCCAGATTAAACGTTTAGCTGAAAGCTCTGATATTCCCTTAAATGGTGAAGACAGGGGTAAAATTAATATTCTCTTTCTTGGAATGGGCGGTGAAAACCATGAAGGAGCATATTTAACTGACACGATTATTGTAGCTAGTTTTGATATACAAACACATAAAATAGCTATGCTATCCATACCGCGTGACATGGTAGTGCCAATGGCAGGAATGGGCTGGCCCAAGATCAATCATGTTAATTCATATGCTGAAATGCGAGAGCCAGACAGCGGAGGCAGAGTGACGGCTGAAGTAGTCAGCCAAATACTTGATGCTCCTATTGATTATTATTTTAGGCTTGATTTTGACGGATTTAAGCAAGTCGTTGACGAGCTTGGAGGAATTAAGGTGTATATAGATACTGAATTTGATGATTATCATTATCCAATCCAAGGAGAAGAAAAAAACCCAGACTGGGATGACAGGTTTGAACATTTGCATTTTGATCAAGGCTGGCAAAAAATGGACGGAGATTTAGCACTTAAATTTGCACGCTCACGCTATGCTGTCGGAGTTGAAGGAACAGACTTTGCTCGAGCAGCCAGGCAGCAAAAAATAATTCAGGCAATTAAAGAAAAGGCTATGTCTAAAAGCGTTTTGTTTAATCCTCGCCTGGTTTCTAAAATTATTAATGATATTAGGGAGAATATTTTAACTAATATGAAAATTTGGGAAATGATTAGGCTCTGGAATATGTTTAAAGAAGTTGATGAGAATAATATTATTAACAAAGTTTTGAGCAACAGGCCTAGCGGCCTGCTCGCTGATTCAATGTCAGAAGACGGCGCATATACTTTAATACCAATGGCTGGTGATTTTTCTGAAGTAAAGTATTTGTTTAAGAACATGTTCTATCAAATACCAGAAAATGATAAATTAAAAATCACTGAAGAAAATGCCAGGGTAGAGGTTTTAAACGGCACTTTTATACCAGGCTTGGCTGGCAAGAATGCTCTTGATTTGGAAAAATACGGCTTTAACATTATTTATGTTGCCAACTGCAGCAAACAGGATTTTGAAAAATCTGTGATCTATGACCTTACTTATGGTGAGAAAAAAGAATCTTTAAAGCTTTTAATAGAAAAAACTGATGCAAATATTTCTAATAACCTGCCTGACTGGCTAGAAAAGGATATTAAGGAAGCCATTGAGAATGAGGAACATATACAGCCTGAATTGATTATTATTCTAGGTGAAGATGCAAACCGCATGCCTTTGTCTACTGAAGACATAGATATTTAAACATATGCTAGCCAAACGCTTAAACAAAAAGGTGCCTAATGTAGTCATATTTGGCCGGACCAATGTTGGAAAGTCTACTCTGTTTAACAAACTTACAGAAAGCAGGCAGGCTTTAATGTCCAGAATTGAAGGCACTACTAGGGACTCTAATATTGGCCAGGTCAACTGGCAGGGCAAGAGCTTCAGCTTGATTGACACTGGAGGCCTAATGGATCTTAAATATCTTAAAAAAGCTAAAACAGAAGCTAAGACTATTGATGAGCTAGTCCAAAAACAAGCGCGGCAATTTTTAACCCGCGCTGATTTAGTATTATTCCTTGTAGACAACAAGGACGGCTTGCTTATGCAGGACAAAGAAATGTCTGCTCTTTTAAAAAAGTTCATGCCAGAATTGAAAAAAATAATTTTAGTGGCAAACAAAGTAGACAATCACAAGCAGGCTAGCGCAGCCAGCGAATTCTACCAGCTCAATTTAGGCAAACCGCAAACAATTTCTGCCACTACAGGAGCTGGCACTGGAGATTTGCTTGATTTGATTATTAAAAAATTAAAACAAAGCAAGATGCCTGCAATAGATACAAAAGAAAAAGAAAAGGATATTGTAAAAGTATGCATTTTAGGAAAGCCTAACGTAGGAAAATCTAGTTTGCTTAATTCCATCCTTGGATATGAAAGAGTTATTGTAAGCCCAATACCTCATACCACTCGCGAACCTCAGGATACTGATATAGATTACAAAGGCAAGACTATTAAATTAATTGATACAGCAGGAATCAGCAGAAAAGGAAAAAAGAGCAAGGATTTGGAAAAATTAGGCATTTTAAAAAGCCTGGATATCCTTAACCAAGCTGACATTGCTCTGCTTGTAATTGATATTAGCAAAGACATTACGCAGCAGGATGCTAAATTAGTTGAAGAGGTTTTTAACCGCTACAAGAGCCTGGTTATTGTTGCTAATAAATGGGATTTGATTAAGCCAAGAGATACAAAGGGCTATACTCAAAAAATCTATAAACACTTTCCATTTGCAACTTTTGTTCCTATTCAATTTATGAGCGCTGAATTTCATACTAAAATAAACAGGCTAATGGATTTGATTTTAAAAATTAATGAAATGCGCCATTTAGAATTGAGCGAAGCTCAATTAGACCGGTTTATAAAAGAATGCGTTAAAAAGCATAGGCCTACAAAAGGAAAAGGAACAAAAAAGCCGCGTATTTTTAAATTCAAGCAAACTGGCTCTAATCCTTTGGAGTTTGCAATTAAAATCGGGTCTAAAGAGAACTTGGCTGAAACCTATTTGCACTTCCTGTCTAATCAATTACGTGATAAATTTAAAATAGTGGGCACTCCAATAAATATCTGGGTTGAAAAAAGCAAACATGTCCATGGCAGGCATAATAATTAAATTAATTATATGAAAATCATAATAGGGCTTGGCAATCCTAAGAAAAAACATGAAAAAACAAGGCACAATATTGGCTTTGTAGTATTAGATAGATTAGCTGAACGCGAAAATCTTAAATGGCAGCATGATAAAAAAATCAATGCAGATATTATTAAAAGCCAGGAAATGTTCTTAATCAAGCCAGCTACCTATATGAATAATTCAGGGCAGGCTGTTTTAAAAATTTTAGATTATTATGATTTATTAGAACGTGATGAAGAAGGCAAATTATTGCCCACTGACTTGTCTGAAATTTTGACAGTAATACATGATGATCTTGATATTGAACTTGGCAAATACAAAATCTCTGTTAATTCCAGCAGTGCTGGACATAAGGGGGTACAATCAATTATCGACGCAGCTCAGACTCAAAATTTTGCTCGCGTAAGAATTGGAATTAAAACAGAAAAACTTGAAAAGATGCCTGGCAACAAATTTGTTTTAAAAAAACTGCCTCGTAGCGAGATGAAGATTATTAATGAAATTCTGCCAAAAATTTTAGCCAATTTTTAATTTTTGTGATACATTATATATATAATTAAAAATTATGTTTTGGTTTTATCTTATTATACAAATAATTTTAATCATTGTTATTATAGCTTGGTCTATACAGTTTTTTAATATCCTTTTTAAAGGCCATGCTCCTTTTATAATAACGCGGAGAAAAGTAGTTAAAGCTGTTTTAGATGAAATCAAACTTGAAAAAAGAGATATTTTTTACGAGCTTGGCTCTGGAAGCGCAAGCATTTTGAGAAAGCTGGAAAAAAAATATCCTAGAAATAAATTAATCGGCATTGAATACGCTTTAGTACCATGGTTAATTTCTAAAATCCAAAAAAGTTTTAGCAATAGCAATGCAATTATTAAAAAGAAAAACTTTTTTAAAATTGATTTAAGCCAGGCTGATTATATTTACTGCTTTTTAAATATTGAAACAATGGAAAAGCTTGAAAAAAAATTCATAAAAGAATGTAAAAAAGGAACAATAATTATTAGTTATATCTTTCAGCTTCCTCATATTAAGCCATACAAAACAATCTTAGTAAGAAAAAATCATATTTATTTTTACAAAATCTAAACTTGACGAATCTTAAAAAATTAGTAAGATATAAAACGAGCCATGAGCTCGTATTTTATAGACATGGTGGTAGTAGCTCAGTTGGTTAGAGCACTGGTTTGTGGTACCAGGGGTCGTGGGTTCAAATCCCATCTACCACCCATTTCAAATAAAATACCGCCTCCTCATTGTAAGGGGCGGTGTTTTATTCTTTAAATTCAATTATTCAATGATTACTTTGCTTTCCTGTTTTTTATAAATGTATAAATTTTTTTAATCAAAAAACGCAAAATATAATAAGGAACAAAAACATAAAGAGTATAAGAGAACAAAACAAATGCTGCGGCAAAACCAAAAGTAAATCCATATAGGGTACATATTATCAAAGCAAAAGATAATAATGAGCCAAAAAATATTACAGGCATTGCAAACATAAAGGTTACTATAACAACCATCTCAACTACTTTGAATATGCTTGCAGACCAATCAGTAAAAGTGAACGAATCACCAAAAATAAGATTAATAACTGATATGCTAAAAATTATTATAGCTGGCCAGGCAAGCAGTATTGCAGCAAATCCAGGAAGAGAAAATCCCATACAAATTACACCAGCATGATATTCTTCTTTTAAGTAATGAAATATTGAAATTGTCATTATAACCCAAAGAGGAAAACAGACTAGGTCATAGTAGCGTGACTCTTGATAGATACTTGGTATTATCCAAGGGTCAGAAGCAGCAAATATGCGAGCCCAATGAGGCTGAACACTTTCCAGAAGCGGTAATTCTGCCCCAGTTAGAGCCCAAATTCCCCAGAAAGCTGCGGCCAAAATAAATGCGCCACCTCCAAAATAAAGTAATTGTCTAGGCAGGGATAAATCTATATTTCTCATAGCAAACTCCAAATTGTTAAAAAACTAATTATAGTTTTATATCACAAAATTTTAACTCTGTCAACTCCTCCGCTAATTCTTTCATATTAAAAGTTCTGAATGTGTCCCATAAGAGACCCCAATGTCAAAAAATATCTTTAATTTTACTTGAAGGTGTTTTTTGTTTTAGACCGTGATATAATTAAGAATAAGCTTAAATATTATTATTAAATTTATGAATAAATTTGGATTGGTTTTTATTATTTTATTAATGTTAACCTTGTCTGCCTGTAACATTTCTAAAGATGCTTATAAAAAATCAAATTTACAGCAGTCTAGTTTAAATCAAATAAATAGCGAGGAGATACAATTAAAAATTGAGAAAAGAATTCCTGAAGGAACAGAAGAAGGCCTAGTTAATCAAAATAATATTATAAATTATCCTTTAAATGAAATTAGTGTGATTTTTAACAAGGAAATTAATCAAACAACCCTAACTGTTGATAATTTTTATGCTCTTTGGGGTATTGAGGAGAAGATCCCCGCATCAATTGTTTATAATCAAGAAGAAAAAAGGGCTACTTTAAAATTCAACCAACCTATAATTTCACAAAAAAACATAACTAGAATAACTGTTGTTTTGAAAAATATAAAATCTGGAGATGTTTTTATTGATGAGTATATCTATAATATTGATATTAAAAATTAAGCATATACTTTAATAAAAAATTTCTAAATTTAATATTTCTAAATCAATTAAATTCCTCTATCAAACATTCAGAAAACTGAAAAAATAGCTTGGTTTGTTTTGTAATTTTGGTTAAAGTATGATATTATATTAATAGTCAATAATGTATAGGTTGATATTTCACCATTAGATAAAATGTATAGGTTGATATATTTATACACAGATAAATAAAAGATTTATGGAAATATATTGTATAGGTTGTATTTTGAGATTGTATAGGTTCGAAAAATTTATTAATTTATAAATATATGAATGAAAAAATGCCGATAGGTATCGTAGCAGAAATGCTTGGAATAAGTATACAAACTTTACGACGATGGGATGAAGATGGCACCTTAAGAGCTTCTCGTTCTGGAGCATTAGCTCATAGGTATTATACAGAAAATATGATTGAAGATTTTCTGTCTAAAAATTATAAATATTTAGAAGAGGCTAGCAGGAAATGGGCGTTTAGCAATAAGCCAACCAAAATACTTTCTAGATTTCATTGTCCAGATAAATCTATATTTAAAGCACGTTTATCGAAATTAGAGTTTCAATTATCTAAAGACAATTATTTGGCCACTGATTATAGATTTTCTTTAGTAACCGCTATTATTGGTGAAATTGGCAATAATTCTTTTGACCACAACATTGGGAAATGGGCTGATACAACAGGGGTATTCTTTGGTTATAACCTAAGTGAAAGAATAATAATTTTAGCCGACAGGGGGCAAGGTATACTAACTACTCTAAAAAGAGTTAAAACAAAACTATCAACAGACAAAGAAGCCATTCAAGTAGCTTTTACTGAATATATTTCTGGTAGAGCCCCCGAAAACAGAGGAAATGGATTAAAATACGTCAGAGAAATTGTGGAAGGAAATACTGATGATATAAATATTGAAACCTTGAGTTTAAATTTTCAATCAGGAGACGCGGAAATTTTTATAAAATATAATATTAAAGGTTTAAACATAAAAAATCTTGAAACTTATAACCAAGGCTGTTTCGCATTATTACATTATTAATTTTAATATATACTATATGTTAATTGAATTAAAAAAATTTGGCATAACACTAACTTCAAGGGACGATGGTCGTGAAGCTTATTCTGCAATACTTTCAGTTTTTGATAATATAAAAGACGATGAACACGTTGAAATTGATTTTAGAGGTGTTAATACATTCACTCCATCTTGGGGTGATGAATTTATAACACCATTATTTAAGAAATTTGGGAATAGATTAATTTTAACTTATTTAAAGAACCCCTCAGTAAAAAAAACATTGAGCACAATTGAAAAAGCCAATAGCATTAAACTAAACAAACATTTTAGTTAGTAAGTATTTGATACATCCTTTTATACCACAAAACTCAATTCTGCCAATTCATCTACCATTTCTTTAAAATCAAAAGTTCTGAATGTATCTACTAGAGGACCCAATTACAAAAAACATCTTTAATTTTATTTAAGTTAGATGTTTTTTTGTTTGTTATAATAAATGGTATAATAAAATTATGAAAAACAATATAATCAGTTGGATATTTGGTATAGTTTTTTTTGTAATTGGTGTATTGAATATGTTTTTGGTGCACCCTGTTCCGGGGGGTTTTTACCTTCTTCTTTCTTTAGTTTACTTTCCTCCGGTAAGTGCCATTTTTAAGAAAAGGCTTGGCTTCTCTATCCCTTATATAGTAAAAATTATCTTGGGGTTTGTTATTCTCTGGGGAACGTTAGCCGTGGGTGAACTTATGGAAATGTTTGAGGCCTGGTTAGGACATTAGCTAGTTTTTTAATATCTTTTTCATCATATCCATATAGAAAAGTTCTAAACGTGTCCAACAAGGGATCCAGCCTCAAATAAAAACACTTTTATTTTTTAGAAGTGTTTTTGTGTTTTAAATTTAAAATTTAAATCGTATATTTATTTAAAGTCTTTGCTATCTTTTTTTGTTTCAATTTCACTCCCTACCTTTTTTAGAATCAATTTAACATCATTTAACATCTGCTCTATTTCAATTGATGAAATATCAAATTTACTACCATATTCCATACCACTTCTTTTTCTGCCAATCTTTATTAAACGAAGATATACAGGGTCCATTTTATCATCTTCTAATGTTAACCTTATGGTAGAAATTGCAGCTTCGTGATGTCCTTTGCCACCCGCTATTCTATAACCATATAATGCTAACATAATTTCACATAATATTCTAAATGAGCTATACAGCTCAGAGTATGCTGTTATATATACCTCCTCATCATCATAATTATTATTTTTCAATAATTTTTCAGATGTACTAATTCGCTTTGAGGCAAACTCAAATCTTTTAATAAGACTATCAAGAGTAAAGCTCTCTTTTTTTATTTTCCCAGCGCTTGCAAAATTATTTAGATTTTGTAAATTCATTGATGTTGCCTTTTAGTAAAACAATCTCCCTATTAAATATATTATAAATAAAATCATTTTTAGTATCAATTTTATTTAATACTTCCTTTTTACTATAAATATGATAATTAATATCTCTATTAACTTCAGTTTCAAGTTTCGTTATATGTTCTATGAGCGTGTCTTGCTTCTCATCTCCAATCATAAATAAATCTATATCGCTATTGCTATTAAATTTATCAGTCGCAAAAGACCCAAAAATAAATGCAGTTTCAATAGAATCTATTTCTTTCAATAAAGTTTTCAACCTGGCTTCAATTCCAATTGTTTTTGAAATAATATTTTTAATTTCACTATAAAGTTGGTAATCTTCATTTAACCAAAAAAAACGCATATTGCCAATACGTTCATTACAAAAAACACCCTCTTGTATAAAACTTTCTATATATTTTTGATATGCAGATGGCTCCTTTCCTAAAATTTTTGCAATCTCTGCTAAATAATACTTTTTGTCAGGATTAAGAAACATCAAATTCAATATCTCGCCTTTTCCATTTTTAAAAAAATCTAACATAAATATATAAATATTAATAGATACTCCATTATACATAATATATATAATTTGTCAATGTAGTTATAGAATTTATGTATATACTTATACAATTTGTATATGTTCGCTAATTTTAAAGAAAAAAATGTATATAACCTTTCTGTTTTTATTATAGCATTAAATTATATTTTTTAAAAGGGAAAATTAATACCATATAACCATTATAACTGAACTAAAAAATTCTATAATATTCATCTATATCTACTCTAAAAGCTCTAAAGGCGTCTTGCAGGAGACCCAAAAAAAATACCGCCCTCTTTGAAGGGCGGTGTTTTTACATCTTAATCCAATAATTATTGTTTAGAAAAAAAATTTTTTGATAAGCCCAAAAATAATTTTGGCCTACCCAACGTATAAACAAAAAATATTGCGCCGACCGTCCCTTTAATTTAAGAGAAACAAGGAGATGAAATAAAGGTCTTTTATATTCACGCCAGCTGCTATCTATATCAATTCCATCTTCCCTTAAAATATCAAAAGCAATATTATTTACTCCGCCATAACCCCAAATGTCCGCTTTTTCAAAGCGAACATATACTTGATCAACCCAATTTCTGCCAAAATAGCCAGTCGGATTAGCCTTTGGGCCCATAGCATTTGGAGGCTTAACATATGGAGCAACCGCCTGTTTTCTCTTAACAAACAGATGGATTGGCAAACATTCATTTGCTGATAAAAATCTACTAACAGCTGATTCTGAATATGTAATAGCCTTGCTATAATCTGCTTTAGACAAATCAATATTACAAATATTTAATAAATCATCTGAAGAAGAACTTTTGCCCAAATCAAAACTTAGCTGTATTTTATCACCAAAACGATCCAAGTGAAAGCTGTTGCGATTAGGCAATTCAATAAATATTTGATCTTGCTCAGGCAGATTAACGACTTTAAAATCTCCAAATTCTCCCTTTACAACATTAGGGCGCAAAACAAAAGTTTGTTGTTCCATGACTTGTTTTCCTTTCTTTATTAAAGAACAAAATATTAACTAATTTAATATTTATCAAATATTAAATACTAAGTCAATAGCATCCCTATATCAAACTTAAACAAAAATTTAGTTCTAATGTCCTCCACGAGACCACCCCAAAAAAACACCGCGCCAGTTATAGATGCGACATTTTATTTAGCTAATTTTAAAACAATTTTTTGACAACTATTGACAAAACTGGTTGTCAACTGTAAACTAATGATACAATGGTTGTCAACCATTAATTTATAACTATATGGAGAAAGAATATATTAGCGTCAAAGAATTAGCAGACTTATTGCATATTAGCAGACAGGCTATTGTTAAAAAAATTAACAATGGTCAAATTAAAGCTATAAAAATTGGTAAAAATTATGCTATACCCAAGACAGAATTTACTGGTATTTTGCAGCATGAACTTTCAGAAAAACTAAAACAAGAAATAGATAAAGGAGTTAAGAAAGTGATTCATGACTATGGTGATGTATTAAAATTATTAGGTAGAGAATAATATATGCGCACTATCATTCAAATTACAGTAGACAAGATAAAGTTCATAGCTCATCGCTTAGCTATAGACACAATGAGTTGGGACGAACCAATCCCAGAATTTGAAACTCGTTTTCCAAATATATTGGAAAGCTGTATTATGACGCCCTTTCAAAAATTTAATAAAAAATATTTATATCCAGGCCTGATCGCAAAGACGGCCATACTTTTTTATTTACTTATCAAAAACCACCCCTTTCAAAATGGTAATAAAAGAATAGCTATCACTACTTTATTAATATTTTTATATTTAAATAAAAAATGGTTATCTGTTGATAAAAAAGTATTATACAATACGGCTGTTTGGGTAGCTCAAAGTCCACCGGAAGCTAAAGAAGAAATAGTTAAATATACAGAAAAATTTATTAAAAAAAATATACAAGATTTATCTCAAAATTAAAAGTTCTGAATGTATCCCATAAGAGACCCTAATTTTACTTATTATAATTTTAATATTCATTTTCACAAAGATGACGAAGATATTAATAATTTAAAACAAGGAGAAAATGAAAAAAAAAATTGAAGAGGGAGATAATGGAAAATAGACAAAAAGAAAAAGGCCATTGGCCAATCGAGCCAACGCCTTTTTCAAAATACATTAGTTAAAGTATAACAAATAGTTATGCACTTGTCAAATTTTGAAAATAAAGGAAATCTAAAAAGTTTAAAATATATTTAGCATAATTAAAGTTAGCATAATTAAAGATAAAGTTGAGAAAATTATTTTAGGATGAAAAAATATGCGGCCAGCTTATAACTTAGACAAAATAAAATTCGCAACAGATTCGCCGACATTTGAACGGGCGGTTGATTTGTATGAAAACGTAAAAATAACTCAATTCAAAAAAGAGTTAAATGGATTTTTCGCAACTGTTTTGGGAACTAAGCCATATAAGGTTTATGTAAATAGGCGGCATTATGATCTAGGAGATTGCGAATGTTATCTCGGCCAGAATAACACGCTTTGTAAGCATATGGTAGCTGTAGCTATTTACGCTTGTTTAGACGGCAAGAAACTTAGCAAAGAAGACAAGAAAATAGTTAGTAGTCCTGAATGTAGTGGCAAGCTAGCAGAATTAAGCAAAAAAAAGTTAGCTGAAACTAAAAAAGCTATTACTTCAGCAATGAGATATATTAAAGCATATACAGGGCCTTCGCGGACTTGGTTTGTTTATCAGAATTCGCTTAATGAAGGCGTGAATCGTTTGTCAGCTATTGTTTCGGAATTGCCAGTCAGTGAACAAACAGCAAAATTATTAGTTGATACGCTTTTGCGTCTTGATAAGAAATTATGCACTGGTGGAGTTGACGATTCTAATGGCACAGTCGGCGGGTTTATTTATGAAGTAGTTTCCATGCTTCAAGAATACGCCAAACTTGACCCAACATGCATTAAAGCGTTTGAAAAACTTTGCGACCAAGAAACCTGCTTTGGATGGGAAGAATCGTTAGTAAGAATTGTTGACGATCAATAAATAAAAAAATATGCCACGATGCTTTATAGCCCTGCCAACATCAAATAAAATTAAAAGCCATTTAACAGAAATACAAAGCCAGATCCATAGGCTTAATCCTTGGCTGCAAGTAAAATGGACAGATAAGCAGAATATGCATGTTACATTAGAATTCTTAGGTGATTTATCTAAATCTGATTTAGATATTGTTAAGAAGGTTTTAAGCCAGACTACTGATTTTCCAGATTTTGATTATGAGCTAAAAGAAATATCTGCTTTTCCTAATATTGATATGGCTCGTACGATCATAGTCAAGATTAAAGACAAAGAACAAATTGGCTTTAAGCTGCAAAATGCTATTCATGAAAAATTAGAAAATATATTAGATAATAACCGTCCATGGACTCCTCATTTAACTTTGGGCAGAATAAAAAACAGCCCCCAAAGGCTGAAAATTCATGATATTAAATTAAATAATCTTGTTTGGACAGTAAATGAAGTCATTTTGTATCAAAGCGAGCTTACTCCTAATGGACCGATCTATTCAATTATTGATCAATATTTATTAAATGCTTAATGTAATTTTTTTTATTCAGCTCATTAAGCTCAACAGCCTGCTTTAAGCTAAACAGTCCGATTTTTGTTCTTTGCAATTCTTGCAAATAAGCGTGGCATCCTAATTTTTGCCCAATGTCATGCGCTAAGGACCTGATATATGTTCCTGAAGAACAATTAATTATTATTTTCAATTCTGGCCAACTATATGAGATTAATTTTATTTTGTAAATTTCAATATTATGCGGTTTGCGCTCTACTTCTTTTCCTTGTCTTGCCAGCTCGTATAACTTTTTGCCTTTAATTTTTTTTGCGCTATACATTGGAGGCAATTGCTTTTGCTTTCCAAGGAATTTTTTTAAAACTTTCTTAATTTCTTTTTCTAATATTGCCTTAAAATCATTTTTAATTATTTGGCCTTCTCTGTCATATGTATCAGTTTGAGCTCCAAGCTTAATATCTGCTACATATTCCTTATCAAGCTTAACAAACTGATCAATCTTCCTTGTTGCCTCCCTGCTAATGCCTAAAATCATCAAGCCAGAAGCTAATGGGTCTAAAGTGCCAGCATGGCCGATTTTTTTTATATCAGTTATTTTGCGCAGCTCATCAACCACGTCATGAGACGTGGGACCGCTGTGTTTGTTTATTAAAATAAAGCCTGAATTCATATTTACAAGATAACATTTTTTCTTGACAAAACAAAGAAAAATAATTTATGTTAAAAGCAATCGCATTACTATAATATGACAAACAAAAAAAAGCAACAATTAGTAATTGTAGGAATGAGCGGAGGCGTAGACTCCTCTGTTACTGCTGCCTTGCTTAAAAAACACTATAGAGTGGCCGGAGTGTTTATGAAAAACTGGAGCAAGAATATCCAAGGCTGCTGCAATACAGACCAAGATTTGGCTGATGCCAGAAGAGTGGCTAATATGTTAAATATTCCTTTTTATGTCTGGAACTTTGAAAACCAATATTATAACAAGGTGATTAAGTATTTTTTTAATGAATACAAGGCTGGAAGAACTCCAAACCCAGATATTATGTGCAACAAGGAAATTAAGTTTAAATTATTTCTAAACAAAGCTTTGCGCATTGGAGCTGATTATGTTGCAACCGGACATTATGCAAGAAATATTTTAACAAATTCATATCATCTGCTCAAGGGGATTGATCCAAGCAAGGATCAAAGTTATTTTCTATGCACACTTGGACAAAAAGAATTAAAGCATGCTCTATTCCCTATTGGAGAATACAAAAAAACAGAAATCAGAAAACTAGCTCATAAATTCAAGCTTCCTGTTGCTGAAAAAAAAGATTCTCAGGGAATCTGCTTTATAGGCAAAATTAATGTCCGAGAATTTCTTCAGGAGAATATTAAATCAAAGCCAGGCAAGATTGTTGATATTAAAGGAAATGTGCTTGGCCAGCATCCTGGCTCTGTCTATTTTACTATTGGACAGCGCGAAGGCTTGGATATTAAAACAGGCAAAGGGCCATTTTACGTAGTTGGCAAGGATATGGAGAAAAATAAAGTGATTGTAAGCACTGATGTGAATGATCCATTGCTGTGGAGAAGAGAGTTTATTATAACCAACATATCCTGGGTTAATAAAATTAAATTTTTAAAACAGGCTAATGTTTGTATCCGCTATCATCATCCTGACTATGCTGCTAAGCTAGAAAAAGTTGACAAAGGCATTAAGGTTATTTTTAACAAGCCTCAGAGAGCGATTACAACCGGTCAGTCAGCAGTAATCTACAAGAATGATGAACTGCTTGGCAGCGGTATTATTGACAAGGTATTTTAAAAAAATAAATGATATGGTATAATATAGGCATGAAGCAATTAATTATTATTGTTATCATGATAACAGCTGGAATTGTCTGGCTGGATTGGTTTAATCTAAATATCCTGGCTAAAGAGCCAGTTTTTTGTTTGTCAAATAAATCGCTACCTTAGTTGGTGTTTATTCGCTTTACATCGACTAAATTTATTATTAACACAAAAAGGCTTCTCAAATGGGTAGAGAGGTCTTTTTATTTGCTTTCATAGAATTAAAATGATAATGTGGTATAATTAAATTATAAAAATAATTATATGTATGACACTATTATTATCGGCGCTGGAGTAGCTGGAATGACTGCTGCTATTTATACACAGCGGAGAGCTATGAAAACCTTAATAATCAGCAAGGATATTGGAGGCCAGGTCAATTTAACTTTTGACATTGAAAACTATCCTGGTTTTGAGACTATATCATCATTTGAATTAATTGAGCGCATGTCCAATCAGGTTAAAAAGCTTGGAGTTGAAATCAAAACAGCTGAAGTGACAGAAATTAAAAAGCTTGGGGATAAGGAATTTGTTGTTAAAACAAGTTCTGAAGAATTTAAAAGCAAAACGCTGATTCTTGTTCTAGGATTGCTTCCGCGCCGTCTTAATATTCCAGGCGAGCAGGAATTTGCCGGCAAAGGCGTTTCCTACTGCGCAACCTGCGATGGCCCGTTTTTCAAAAATAAAAAAGTAGCTGTTGTTGGCGGAGGCAATTCTGCTTTAGATGCAGCTGAATATTTATCAAAAATTGCTAGTGATGTTTATCTAATACACAGGCGTGAAGAATTCAGGGGGTTTGAAGAAGTTATCAAAGAAGTTAAAGAGCGTCCTAATGTAAGAATAATTCTCAACAGCAAAGTTAAGGAAATTATAGGCAAAAAAAAAGTTGAAAAAATTAAAATAGCTTCTAAAGATGAAGAAGAAATTGAAGTTGACGGCATCTTTATAGAAGCCGGCAGAATCGCTAACACTGATCTTGTAGCTGATTTAGTAGATAGAGATGAACGCAATCAAATTATTATTAATGAAGATTGCGCTACAAGCAACCCTGGAATCTTTGCCGCTGGCGACGTAACACAAACTAAATTTAAACAAATTACCATAGCTTGCGGCTTAGGAACCATTGCGGCTTTGTCAGCATATGAATATTTGCACAAGGGCCATGAAGCAACAGACTATGGTAAAAAATAATTATGTTAAAAGAAAGCAAACAACTCTATCATTTTATTAACTTTGTTTTTGCAATTGCTGTAAGCCTTTCGGCTTTTTTCTTTTTTAAGCAAGGAGACAGGCTAATCAATTTTGGCCGCTTTTTAGGATTCTTGGCTCCATTTGCAATTATTGCGCTTGGCTATATTTTATTTAAAAAATTCAAAGCAATTGAATATAGAGGAAAGGAAAAGGAAAGAGAAGCTGAAGTTAAAATATTCTTAACTTATTTAGACAAGCTAAAAGGCGATGCTATAATGTTTAGCATGCCATTAGCAATCTTAACGATCGGTATTATTGTGCAAAAAAGGCTTTATTTAGTAGATATTTTTCAAGCAGCTGCTGCCTTCCTTATCTTCTACTTATGGCGCAGATGGCTATGGCACAAACGTTAAATATAGCTAAAATCAAAGAATTTCAAGCTTGCTCTTGATTTTTTTTATCTTTTCCAATATAATTTACTTACAATTTATTCACCTTTTTTAAAACTCTGGGATTTAAAGGTGGCCCAGAGGCTTGACCAGGCATGCTTGGCAGGTTAAACAGCAATTTTTTTGTTGGTTAAATTATGACTACTAATACACAATCAAATACAGAATTTGGCAAACTTTTAAATCAGGAGGAAATTAAGATTCCTCAAATTGGAGATATTATCAAAGGTTCTGTAGTTTCTGCTTCAAAATCAGAAGTTAAATTAGATATTAACGGAGTCATGGCAGGTGTAGTGCGAGGACGCGAGCTTTATTTTGAGGCTGAAGAATATTCTAATTTAAAGCCTGGAGATGAAATTGAAGCCACTGTGATTGATGAAGAAAATGAAAATGGCGAGCTAGAGCTTTCTTTTAGACACGCTGGCCAGGAAAAAACATGGCAGACCCTTTTAAATGCTTTTACCAGTAAAACTAATATCAAAGTTAAGGTTAATGAGGCTAACAGAGGCGGCTTGCTGGTAAGCTATATGCAGATGCCTGCCTTCTTGCCGGTTTCACAGCTGTCTCCAGAGCATTATCCGCGCGTAAGCGGAGGCGACAAGAACAAAATTCTAGAAAAACTGAAATCAATGATTGGCATAGAGCTTGAAGTCAAGGTAATTACCTTGGAGCAAAAAGAAGAAAAGCTGGTTGTTAGCGAAAAAGACACATGGCAGGAAAATCAAAAAGACGTCATTTCCAAATACAAGGTTGGAAGCGTAGTAGAAGGAAATATTACTGCTATTACTAATTTTGGCTTATTTGTAAGTTTTGGCGAAAATTTAGAAGGCTTGATTCATATTAGCGAATTAGCTTGGCAGAGAATTGATGATCCAGCTGATCTTTACAAAGTTGGCGATATTATTAAGGCAGAAATCATCAGTATTGACGGATCTAAAATCTTTTTATCAGCCAAAAAACTAATGGCAGATCCATGGCATGGCGTGGAAGAAAAGTATAAGGTAGGACAAACCTGCAAAGGCACTATCCTTAAAGTTAATCCCTTTGGCTTATTTATAGAACTAGACAAGGATATTCATGGATTGGCTCATGTAAGCCAGCTAGGCCTTGCCCCTGGACAAAGAATTGACCAAGCTTTTAAGCCTAATGATAAAAAAGAGTTTGCTATTGTGTCTGTTATTCCCAAAGAACATCGCTTAGGCCTTGCTGTCCCAGGCTATGAATCATCCAAAGAAGAGCCAGAAACAGAAATTTCAGAATCAGAGCCTGAGACAATTCCAGAACCAGATTTAAAACCAGAAAAAAAAGAAATAAAACAAGAAGATAAGAATTAAGTTACCTTAGTCAATTTCTTGTTATTTTTTGTGTTTAATTGTATAATAAATTTACTAATAAATTTATTATATCCATATGCCAAACATTAAACGTTCTACCACTATTAATATTTCTACTTTGACAATTGTCAAAATTATAGTGGTCTTAATAGTTCTTTACTTCCTCTACCTTATATCTGATATTATAGCCCTGCTGTTTGCTTCGCTTATCTTTGCTTCAGCAGTTGACCCGTGGATTGACTGGATGCAGTTAAAAAAAATACCGCGAAGCATAGGCATGCTCATTGTCTACCTTGTATTATTAGCTATTATAAGCTTTGTTGTTTATTTGCTTATTCCGCCAATTGCGCATCAGACATCAGAATTAAGCTCTAATTTCCCGCAGTATGTTGATAAGGCAAGTTCAGCGTTCTTTAATTTGCAGAATTACGCATCTGAGCATGAATGGATGAATAGTGTTAAAAAGTCAATTGGAAACTTAAGCAGTAATCTGGAAATAGCTACTAAGGGAATTTTTGCCACCCTATACAGCGTCTTTGGAGGCATCTTTGCTTTCTTCCTGGTTCTTGTTATCACCTTTTACATGGTAGTGGAAGAAAATGCTATGAAAAAGCTGGTCTGGTCTATTACGCCAGACAAGCATCAGTCATATGTGATTGGCTTAATCAACCGTATTCAGAGAAAAATAGGCATGTGGTTTAGAGGACAGCTCTTCCTTGGCTTGATCATTTTTTGCCTCACATATATAGGCCTGTCAATTTTAGGAGTTAAATACGCATTAGTCTTAGCTCTGATTGCCGGAATTATGGAAGTAATACCCTATCTGGGCCCAATCCTGTCAGCCATACCAGCCGTGTTCCTTGCCTTTACACAATCGCCTACCCTAGCGCTCTTTGTCCTTATGCTCTACATAGTAATCCAGATAGTTGAAAACAATATTTTAGTGCCAAAGATTATGCAAAAAGCTGTTGGCCTTAACCCTATTATAAGCATATCAGTTTTAATGATAGGGCTTGAAATAGGAGGAATAATAGGAGCTATCCTGGCTATCCCAGTAGCGACTGCTCTGAGCGTAGCAGTTAAAGATTTATTTAATTATCATAAAACCAGGGAGATAAAATAATTTATGCGCAGAATTCACCGTAAACCAAAACCAAGCAAGGAGAAAAAATTCAGAGCTAACCAGCAAATCAAAGTTCCTCAGGTGTTTTTAATTGATGCTGACGGAGTTAATGTCGGGCCAACTGATACTGATAAAGCAGTAGAAATAGCTAAAGAGGCTGATTTAGACCTTGTAGAAGTTAATCCAAAAGCTTCACCTCCTATTGCTAAAATCATGGACTATGGCCAATTCAAGTATGAGAATGACAAAAAAATACAGAAACAGAAAGTCAAGAACAGAAAATCAGATACAAAGGATATTAGATTATCAGTAAGAATTGGAAGCCATGATTTTAATTTTAAATTAGAACAAGCTAAGAAATTCCTGTTAAAAGGAAGCAAATTAAAAATTGAATTAAGGCTTAAGGGACGCGAAAGACAGCATCCAAACATAGGAAGGGATGTTGTTAATAAATTTATTGAAGAATTAAAAAAGGTTGAAGAAATGCAGGTTGAAATAGAAGAAGCCTTGACAAAACAGGGCGGAAAGTTTAACATATTATTGGCTAATAAAGGAAAAATAACTAAGTTAAAACAAAATTGATATGCCGAAAATAAAGACGCATAAAGCAACAGCCAAGAGATTTACTAAAACCAGAACTGACAAGCTGATTAAACGCAAGGCTGGCCAGGACCATTTTAATTCCAGAGAATCTGGCAAAATCACTCGCAACAAGAGGCGCGACGTTCAAATCAGCAAGTCTAATAGAAAAAATATTAAGAGATCAATGCCATATAGCTAAACCTATGACAAGAGTAAAACGAGGCACAACACATACAAAGAGACGTAATAAGCTTTTAAAAGAGGTTAAGGGTTATAAATGGGGAAGAAAAAAACTAATCAAACTGGCTAAAACAGCATCTACCAAGGCTGGAGCGCATGCTTACAGAGACAGGCGTTTGAAAAAACGGACTAATAGAGCTCTGTGGCAGATTAAGATTGGAGCTTTTGCCAGAGAAAAAGGAATTTCCTATTCTAAATTCATAAATAATCTTAAGAAAAATAAAATTGAGTTAGATAGAAAAATCCTTGCTGATTTAGCTGTTAATAATAAAAAGATTTTGACAAAAATTATACAAGAGGTAAAATAATATGAGCTTAAAATTAATTCAAACTTTACAAATAATTGTCTCTGTACTGCTAATGCTATCTATTCTTTTTCAAAGCCGCGGCACTGGTCTAGGAGGCGTGTTTGGAGGCACTGGAGGCGTTTACCGCACCAAGAGAGGCGCAGAAAAAATTCTGTTTGCAGCTACGATTATCTTTGTTATCATGTTTATAGGCCTTGGTATTCTTGGACTTTTTATTTATTAATAAATTGATATAAATTAAATTATAACCATATGAACAAAGCAAGTTTAATTGAAAAACTTCATCAAAAAGCCCATGTGTCAAAAAAACAAGCAGAATTAATGCTTGGCGGACTTGTTGACATTATTATTGAAGAATTAAAAGCTGGCCGTAAAGTAACTATTGTCGGTTTTGGTTCGTTTGAATCCAGGACCAGGCATGCCAGAGGCGGTATTAACCCTCAAAATCCAAAGGAACGCATTACTATTCCAGAGGTCAAGGTTGCCAAATTCAAAACTGGCAAGACTTTAAAAGACGCTCTCAAGGGCAAGATCTAAATATCATAAAAATTTGTATAAAAACAAGAGCTGATTTAGCCCTTGTTTTTTTTGTGTTATTACAAATTGTACTCCACGTTCAATAAAATCAGAACGTATTTCGAGAACAACACGGACATTTGATATAGCTGCTCTCGACGAGCAGTCCCACCCAGCTCCTCTTGGCTGGACCGCACTAAGCTTAGCGCGGCTACAAAACAAATAATTTCTAGCCCCTATCATTATTAAAGCCCCCAAAAAAAAATTTAAAAAAGGAAAAGGCTAAAATTATTTGTTTTGGAGGTTTAGCTTATTCAGCTAAATCCAGCCGGAAGGATCTTTCGCGCCCTTTGGTTGTACGTTATCAACACTTGGTGGCGTCTATTGGGGGTGGGGTTGGAATTAACTAGAGGAAAGGCGCGAGTGGAGGGAGTGGCTACATTATTAATTACTGAACTTCTTTAAAAATTGTTTATAGTTTTTATAGCGAGTGAAATATTTAAATAATGAAACTAATAACAACAGTAGCAATAAATACGGAATAATAAACAAGGCAATTAAAGATTGGCTGTATTCAATAATTTTTTTTATAAAATCTAACTTATACATATCAAATATTATAATTGCATATCCAATAAATAAAAAGAAAAAAGCACGCAAAATAATTGCCATTAATAATTCTTTTAAAACCCGGCTCTTATTAACGGGGTGTGGTACCAAAGAGAATTTTTTTACAGGTAAACATTTAGTATGATAGAAATTAATGCCCCATGATAGCGCAACACTAGTATCATAAAACCCTGGACCGATACCTGTCTCTCCTTTTATATCAAAAGTATACCATTCAATTGGAGACAATTCTTTAAAATTATTTATCTTTTTTTTACATTTGTCACATTTAAGCATAAAATTTTAACTAATAATAACCTATGCAATTCTGATTACTCCACAAACCTATATTATTAATTCTAGCATAATATTGCACTTATTCAATTATTTGTTTTGAATATTTAGCTTATTCAACTAAATCTAGCTTGATGGAGCTTTATATATTATCAATAAAAGATAACATCAAGGATATTGTGGTGAAAATTATTAAACAAAAAGCACTTCTGGGCGGAGTGCCTGCTTTGTATTAATTTATTGGTCTTATATAGGCATTATATCATAATTTCTTATGCAAGCCCTTTATATAAAAATAAAATGTATTGTTAATATAAAATTTGCGTCAATGAGCCAGTGATTTCATATTCACAATAACTTGACTCAATAGGTTGGCAATCTTCTTTATCGTCGCTTTCAAAAAATACTTTAATAGTATAATTTTCTCCATCACTAAAATATTCATAAGAACGATCTGGGTCAAAAGGATCTACGGGAACATCTAGGGTTGGGTCAAAGTTTTTTAATGCTGCTAATAACAGATTGAAATCTGCGGAATCTTTAATCAATTCTAATGTTTTATAACTACCATCACTATCCTTAGCCGTTGGAAGAGCCTCGGTGTCTAAGGCATAGAGTTGAATAGCTATATTTAGTATTTTTACATCAGAGAATCGTCTAGCATCACGCGCTTCTGTGGTTGCTACATCAAGCTTTTGCGTGGTATCATCAACAATATCTTTAACTAAGAAAACAGAATAGATAATACTAATAACAGCCAATATTATAGCGATATAGGCTAGCCATTTTTTACCGATTGAAAGAATATTGGTTTTTTTATTTTTAACCAAAGCGGTAATGCAAAGTATAATCGCTATAATTCCCAGGCCCAAAGGCGCTGTAAATAAACTAGCAACTGCGGAAATTAAACCAACAACAATAAGGATACTCTCTGATAAGTTTTTCATAATTTTATTTTAGTTAATTATGATTAATATTTTATCACATTTAGCTAAAAAAAGAAAGGAAATCGCGTTATGTGCGCCGTATGGGACTCGAACCCATAACCTTGAGCTTAAGAGGCTCCTGCTGCTACCAAATTGAGCTAACGGCGCTAAAAATAATTTACCTTTTATCATAATTTATTGGCTTGGCAACCTTAGTTAACTTGTCCCATTTCTTTTCAACTTTTTTAACATTAGGCGCAATGTCTTGCATAATAGCTTCCAGCCAACCATAAAGCCGATGGCGTAAATCAGTACTTTTTGGCACATATATTCTAATAGTCCCGTAATACAAATTATTTTTTTTATAATTACTACTAATCGGTTTAATATAACTTTTGCCAAAATTATTAATTGGTATATTTGTTAAATCTGACCAAAACTTTATTATTTCTTTTTCATTTTGTTGCGGATATATATTTAATTTGGCTTTTAATTGTTTGGATGATATATTAAAAATTTTTTTTAGCCAGTTAATCCAAAATAAAATTAAATTGGGATCAGAATTAGTCATATTAAACATACTAGTCTTGCTTCCTTCTGCCCAATATAATGCTACTCCAAAAAAACGATAACTATCAATAGATATAGGCATTCTAATTTCAGACACAGCTTTAGAAATAATAATATCAACTTCCCGTTTCCTTCGATTTTTCTGACTTTGCGATCCATAATTTAAAACAAAAGTCTGTTTAGTATATAGTCTTTGACGTTGCTCTTTGGTTAATTTTATATCTTTAAGCCATAAACTTAAAGTAGATTTGGACACCTTAATTTGTTTAGCTATTTCACCATAACTATAACCACGCCGTCTTAAATTAACGGCTTTTTTCTTTAATACTCCATAATTATATCTACCTTCCATATACTACTAAGTATAGCACACATGGCCTAAGAACTAAAAGTACATTTTACGTAGCAGGAATGGGAATTGAACCCATGACCTCGGCGTTATGAGTGCCGCGCTCTTACCAACTGAGCTACCCTGCCCTGGTGCATCCGGCAGGATTCGAACCCGCAACCCCTTGGTCCGAAGCCAAGTGCTCTATCCAGTTGAGCTACGGATGCTAGTTTAAATAAAAATAAACCAAAATTGGCCTTTTTAAATATCAAAAACACTATAACATAATAATATAGAAATGACAAGAAGTGTCACATTTTCCTTTCTCTGCCGTTATATATAATGCTAGCAGGTTAAAAGAATAAAAAAATGTGCTATGATATTAGTGAATAAA
Organism: bacterium; assembly: GCA_043813955.1. Taxonomy (GTDB): domain Bacteria; phylum Patescibacteriota; class Patescibacteriia; order Patescibacteriales; family Patescibacteriaceae; genus JBDRKN01. The sequence goes on from JBDRKN010000004.1 coordinate 34,634, forward strand.
CTTAATCCATGGAAACAAGTGAAAGCCAAATCATTAGCCAATGTCAGAAAGGCAGTTTAGAGCAGTTTGCTAAACTGTATGACAGATATGTGAAGGCAATTTACACCTTTATCTATTACAAAACCATGCATAAGGAAACTGCTGAAGACCTTGCGAGCCAAACCTTTATCAAGGCAATGGACAAAATCAAAACTTTTAAATCCAGCAAAGGAAGTTTTAAATCATGGCTTTACAGAATTGCCAGAAATACAGTCATTGACCATTATAGGGCGCAAAAAACAACTTGTACAGAAATGATCTGGGATTTGAGCGATCAGCAGTCAGTAATCCAACAGGTAGATGACAAGATTACTCTGGATAAAATAAGTCATTATCTTGAGAGCATGAGCAAACAGCAAAGGGAAATAATCATAATGAGGCTTTGGGACGGCTTAAGCTATGAGGAGATTGCAGAAATTACAGGCCTTTCTAAAGATAATTCCAGAATGCTTGTCAGCCGAGGCTTGAAAAAGGTTAAGCAAAGTATAATAATTTCTTTTAGCCTAATAATTATAAGCGCAATATTATGGAACAGATTATAAAAGAAGTCTTAGATGATTTATATCGTCTTGATCCTAACTTGATTAAGCAGGAAAAAGAACTGGTTAAAATCATTAAAGCAATCATGAAGTCTAAGCCCAAGGCGGCTATGACTAAAAACTTCAAAGACAGCCTTAAGGCTGAACTCCTGGCTCGAGTTACTAAAACCGCTGAGCCAGAAACTAATAAATTTAAATTAAATTATATGAGCAATCTAATAAGCAAGCTGTCATATGTGGCAGCAGGAGCCCTGATCGTGGCTATGGTGATCTTTGTGCCGCGATTGATCAACAAGCCTGGAGTGCCAAGATTATCTCCTGATTTGGCAAGCATAGGATTAACCACTAAGCTAAATATTAAATCAGTTAAAAACAATGCTTTTGGCTCGTTAACAAGCCAAGGATCTGAGATGCTGCCAATGGCAGCAGAAATGGAAGAAATGGCTAGTTCTGACAGTTCTGCTCTTGCAGGACGAGGCGGAGGCGGACCTATAGCAATTGATTCAGAAAAAGCCATGGTCTCCTATCCATTTATCCAAACTTTTTATAAATTCGTCTACAAGGGCAATGAGATAAATATTGACCAAAAAGAAATGGCTGTATACAAACGACTTAAAACTAATGAATCTGGTTCACGCCTAGCTCAGGCTTTAAAAAAAGTTGATTTAGGCATAATTGACATTAAAAGCCTAGGCAAGCCATTAGTAGAGAATTTAAGCATTATGGAGGATAAAGAAGGCGGATATATAATCAATCTAAATATGCGAGAAAACATGTTAAGCATAAATAGAAACTATTACATACGCGAACCAATGCCTTTAATGGATAAGCGTATGACTGAATCTGATATTCCAAGTGATGAACAGTTAATAAAGATTTCCAATAACTTTTTGAGAAAATACAATATTAATCTTAGCGCCTATGGCGATCCAGAAGTGGATAATAACTGGCGCGTATATTATGAGAGCGGAGAAGATAAATACATTCCTCAAATGATACAAATTATTTATCCATTATCGGTTAACAACCAGTTTGTCTATGACGAAGCTGGCAGTAAAACTGGCCCAATAGTTACTGTTGATATAAGCAATAATGAAGTAGAAGGACTTTGGGGAATTACCAGCAATGATTTTGAACAATCCCAGTATGCTACTGAGCAGGATAATGATAAATTGATCAGCCTGGCTGAAAAAGGAGGATGGAGGCAGCGTTATTATTATAACGAAGGCGAAGGAGAAGAAATTGAAATCAGCCTTGGCCAGCCAACAATTGAATACATTAAAATCTATCATTATACTCCTGAAGAAGAGTACAAAAATAGCGAACTATTAGTGCCAAGCCTTGTCTTCCCTGTTATAGACATTGCTGAAGGAAAAGAATTCTGGCAGCAATATGTCATAGTGCCATTAATCAAAGATTTGCTGGAAAGCCAGCCAGAACAGCCTGTTATGCGACCTATGTCAGACAATTCCGAAGAGCAAGTTGAAGGTGCAGAAGCAATGATACAAGATATAGATGAATAATATGTCCAAACAAAAAATTAGTTTCTTGCCAATAGTTATTGCTCTAATTATTGTAATTGCTTTTCTAATTCTTAAATTTAAGAATATTGGGCAGCCAGAGGCAGAAACTATTCCTGAGCCAGCTCTTACTCAAGATTCTGTAGAAAATATACAAAATCTGGTCAAAGATTATTTAGACAATCATATTAGCGATCTGGCTACAGAGCCAGAGGTCTTAGGAGGCAGTTTCTATATTACAGAAACTGTCTTTCTTGATAATGACCGCATATTAGTAAGCTATGAAGACGGACATAATGCATATACTGCCAGAGTTCATTATATTATTGACCATGACCAGCCATTAGAAATCGCTGAATTTAATTTATTAAAAAAGAATAACCAACTTATTGAAACAAAAGAAATAAATTTTAGTCCTGATGACCTAATAATAGTTGCTATTAAACAAGAATTAGGAGAAAAGTATAATAAAGATTATGATCAAGTTGAACTTATTATAAACCAACAGGATAATAATCATTTGCGCGGCATGGTAAGCTTTGGACCAGACACAGGAGATTCTGGCATGTTCTTAGCAGTTATGGAAAGAAATGAATGGCAGGTTGTTTTTGACAAAAATGGATCTTTTGACTGCGAAGAACTAAAACAATATGAATTTTCAGAACAAATGCTTCCAGAATGTTTTGAGTAGATTTAATAAAAAATAGTTATAATTAACAATATTTTGTTTTAAATTAGCCATAAAGCAAATTTTTTGATTATAACAGAACTTGACAAATATTTTAAATTATGATATATTATATACAACAAAATAATTGTTTTTTGAAAATTATTGGAGGATATTTGCTATAATGAAAATTTATATTAAAAAATCGTCAGAGGCTTCTGATGACATAAAAAGTAATCCTTTTTATGATTCACGTTTTTGGGGTAGGGCACTTGATTTTAATGATATATTTTTACCCAATTCTGATGAGGTTTTGTCCTTTGCTTTGGCTGCTCACGAAATTGGTCATTTATCCAAAGTAGATCAAGATGATACAGCAAATACTAGACTGGATAATTTCAATGCTACTAAAAATGAGGAACAGAGGGCCTGGAGAGTTGGTAAAAAATATTTAATGAAACACATTAATCAATATTACCAAGACGAAATGACACTAAATGACATTTCTGAAAGAATTGATCGAGTCGACTATATTATGATGAAAATAGTTGATTGGAGTAAGTGTGTCTATTTAGAAAATGGCTCGTTTAATGTTTTAAATGAATCTCAAAGAATGCAGATTATTACAAGGCAAAGAGAGACGTTGTATAAAGAGAAGGAAGCTGATTGGAAGAAATTTGTTCAACAATTGACATCGCAAGAAATCGGCAGGCAGATTAACTGGGAAAAATTTGTCACAATAGTTAAACTGTCTTTGCTGAATATAATTAAAGATAATCAATATTTACAAAAAGGAGGCTTATAGTGAAACAACTTATTATTGTCACTGCGGAAAATGAACCACCAGAAAAAGAAGCTAATGAGAAATTGGCAAAATACAATGGCAAAGAGACTGATATTCTTTTTGCCGATACCAAGGTGTTTGAAGAAGGTGGAAAAATAATTTTTACAACCACCATTGCTCTTGACATTAAATAATGTCAAAAACTAAAAAATCAATTTGACTGCAGTTTTATAAACTGCAGTTTTTTTATTTCTCAATTAATTATCTTCCCAATTCTTTAAATAACGGCATGCCTGTAGTAGTGCTGGTTGGCACATAAATAGTTCCCTCTCTGTCCTTTAACTGGCTGACATATAAATAATAGAGGTAATTAGTGGTTAAGCTTTGATTAATAATAGTTTGAGCATCTCTTTGTCCTTCAGCTTCAATAATTTTTCTTTCTTTTTCCTTTTTTTCCTTTTGAAGGATAAAATCATATTTCTCAGCTTCCTGTTCTGCCTGAAGTTTTTCCTGAATAGACTGGGCTAAGCGCTCTGGCAATTTAACATTTCTTAGCAACACCTCTTCAATAATAATACCTCTTTGTTCAATGCTGATCTTAAGATTGTCTAAGATTTTCTGGGCTGCTTCTTGGCGCTTTTCAGAATAAATATCTTTTGCTTCATATTTGGCAATTATTTCTCTAATAGTGCTGCGGATGCTAGGACGTATAATCTTATCCTCATAATTCAATCCAACTTTTTTGTAAATGTCTGAAGCGCTCTTTTCATCTAATTTATACAGGACTGTCATATCCAAATCAACACTTAAGCCCTCTTTTGTTAATGTAACAATGGCATCATCACCTTCTTTTTTGCCTTCTCCTTTAATCCCGCTCATAGTATACTCTTCTGTCCTAATACTCATCTTAGTAACTTTGGCTAAAGGAATTACTAAATGAAATCCAGATGATAATTCTTTATCATTAACTTTGCCAAATAATGAATAGACGCCAGTCTCGCCAGCATCAACAATTACAATTGAGGCAAAGAATAGCCAGACAATCAATACAATGATTATAACTGACCCAGCAGTTTTTTTAGCATTTTTCATATGTTTTAAATTATTAATATCAATAGTAGCTTTTTTATCAGACCCTTTATCTTTTTTTTGTTTTAATATTCTAGCTAAAATAATAGCAATGATTCCAATAATAATGACTGGCACTGCAGTCTTGCCTAATAATGAAAGTATAATGATTACTAAAATAACTAAAGGTAAATGTTTTAATAACGATTTGTCCATAGATTTATTTTAATAAACAAATGGTAGCATTAATTTCTTTAAAAATCAACCCTTTGTATAACAAAAAGCAACCTAAAAAATAGGTTGCTTTCTGTTTGTTTTTGAAAAAATTACTCTGCAGCTTCCTCTTCAACATCTTCTTCTACAACTTCTTCCTCTACAGCCTCTTCTTCTACAACTTCTTCCTCTTCTTCTATAACTTCTTCTTCTACAACTTCCTCCTGGGTGTCCTCATCAAGGACTTCTTCCTCATCACTGCCCACACAACCAGCCAAAACAAAGACTGACAGCGCAAGGATCAATGATAGGGAAAGGATCTTCTTTGTCATATAGTTATTTTTTGACACCCATTAAACTACTTATTTAAAAAATTTAATGGGTTTTGTTAATAATAAACAAATTGTCTATAAACATCATATCATTGTTATAAAAAAATATCAAGGGTATACTATACAACATGGAACAAGAGTAAAATAATAGTATTAATAATTAAGCTCTTGTTCTATGATTGCTCTTCTCAACCAAATACCATCTGAGGCCAAAATCAGAAAGTATTTGAAGAAAATTATCTTTGGCAAAA
>JBDRKN010000005.1:0-10229 GCA_043813955.1 bacterium
GAGCATTACGGTACGACCGACCATTTTAAAGTAAAAACAGCTTTATTTTTAATAAGCTGTTTTTGTATTGCATTAAATTCTAGTATACATTTTAAACGTTGACTATTTTTCTTATTAAGATATAATATCAATATATATTGATATTTATCCACATATATGAAATTAGACTGTTGTGAAAATAAAAAAGCGAAAGGAGAATTGAAAGATGTCGTTGATTTTCTTAAAGCAATATCAGAAGAAAACAGACTTAAAATTTTGTGTATTCTTAGAAAACAAGAATTATGCGTCTGCGAAATTTGGCAGATTCTTGATTTACCCCAAAATTTAGTTTCCCACCACTTAAAGGTTCTAAAAAATTTTGGTTTGGTTAAATCAAAAAAAGAAGGCGCCAGGGTTATCTATTCTTTGAATTTAGTTAAGACAAAAAAATATTTATCATTATTGTCAAATTTTATATAAGATAGAAAAATTTTTTAAGCAAAACATCAATTAATATTGATATTAAATTTTAATCTATGGCTATCAAATCAATTCAAGTGTTGGGCTCTGGTTGCCCAACCTGCAAACAATTGCTAGCGCTTACTCAAAAGGCAGCAGAAGAATTAAGAATTAATACTAAGGTTGAATATATAACTGATGTGGCTAAAATGATTGGGCTAGGTGTTATGACTAGCCCAGCTTTGATTATTAATGGCCAGATTGTTTTAACTGGTAGTGGCAAGAGCCAAGAGGCTGTTAAAAAAGCTTTGCAAGCTAATTTAAAATAATATGGATATTTTTAAACCTATACAAGTTTTAGCTGATGTTATAACTAATGACTGGTTTCAGGTTACTAATGAGTATTGGCGAGAATCTATTAATTTTTTTATTTATGACATGATTAAGATCGGCCTACTGTTGATTGTTATTAATTATGTCATGGCTATTACCCGTTATTATTTCCCAGTTGAGAAAATAAGGGATATTTTAACTAAGCGCCAATGGTATGGTTTTGATTATCTGCTAGCTGCCTTACTTGGTGTTATTACTCCTTTTTGCTCCTGTTCTTCAATTCCTTTGTTTGTTGGTTTTCTTAGCGCTGGCATTCCTTTGGGTGTGACTTTTGCTTTTTTAATTGCCTCTCCTTTGGTTAACGAAGCCTCTTTATTTATTTTTCCGTCAATTTTTGGCATCAAGATGACTTTAGTTTATAATGTTATTGGTATTATGGTGGCTATGCTAGCCGGCATGATAATTCAGAGATTTAAAATGGATAAAAATGTTAATCCTGATTTTTTGAAGTTCAAAACTAAACAAGAGGCTATTAATGATAATAATGGTCAGACAGTGCCATTACAAAAAAAAATAATAATTTGGTGGCAAGATGGCATGCATATTACCAAGAGTATTTTCCCCTATGTCTTAATTGGTGTTGGTTTGGGCGCTTTAATACATGGCTTTGTGCCACAGGATTTTGTGGAAGCATATTTAGCAATTAAAAATTGGTGGACCGTACCACTGGCTGTAATCTTGGGCCTGCCTTTATATGCCAACTCAGTTAGTGTAATTCCTGTGGTTGAAGCGCTGGCTGGCAAAGGCATACCACTGGGTACTTCATTAGCTTTTATGACTTCAACTGTGACTTTATCTATTCCTAGTTTATTAATTCTTAAAAAGGCCATGAATTGGAAACTGCTGTCCGCTTTTGTAATCGTTACTTCCATAGGTATAGCAATTATTGGCTACTTTTTTAATTATTTTAATTTTTGAATAAAAATATGCTGAAAAAAATATTTTCTATTTTATTGTTACTGTTTTTGGCTTTAAATTTGGCTGGTTGTAGTCAGCAAATTTCCATTGCAGAAAACGAGGCTAGCGTTGATAATAATATATCAAAAGATTATCCAATGTCTAGCGCGGAGCAAATAGCTGATAGGTTAGAAGTGTATTATTTCCATCGCACTGCTCGTTGTTATTCTTGTAAAACCATTGGTCAATATGTCAGGGAGATAATAGAGGAAAAGTATGAGATACAAACTAATAGCGGTATTATTGATTTTAGAGAAATAAATGTTGATTTGGCAGAGAATAAGCAACTTGTTAAAAAATATCAAGCTTCTGGCTCATCATTATTTATCAATCGTATTATTAATGATCAAGATAATATTGAACAAGATGCCAATGTTTGGCGACTTTTAAAAGATGAAACTAAATTCAAGAGTTATTTAGAGAGTAAGATTAATTCTTATTTAGGTCTATAAATATGGGAATTATAAATAGTTTAATTGATAACAATAATATTCCTCTATTAACTGCTTTTCTTTTAGGTATTTTAACTTCAATCAGTCCTTGTCCGCTGGCTACTAATATAACTGCCATTGCCTATATCTCTAGAAAAATTAAAACTGTTAAGCATACCTTGCTTAATGGTTTATTTTATACTTTGGGTCGAGGTTTAAGTTATACTATTTTGGCTATGCTTATTTATTTTGGTGTTTCTAGCTTTTCAATCGCTAGTATTTTTGAAGGCTGGGGCGATAAAGCGCTTGGACCGATTTTGATTATAATTAGTTTAATAATGTTTGGAGTGATTAAAATTAATTTTAGTATAAAAAATGAGAAAATTAATCAATTAAAAGAATGGCTAGCACGCAAAGGTTATTGGGGGTCGTTGTTATTGGGTGTTTTATTTGCCATGGCTTTCTGCCCTTATAGCGGAGTATTGTTTTTCGGGGTTTTAATTCCTTTGGTGCTGAAGTCAACTGAGAGCCTATTGCTACCACCATTATTTGCCCTTGGTACTGGTTTGCCAGTTATTATTTTTTCATTTTTGATTGCTTTTAGTATGCAAAAAGTAAGTAAGGCATTCCAGGTTGTACAAAAAGTTGAAAAAGCTATGCGTTATATTGTAGCTACGGTTTTTTTAGTGACGGGGTTATATTATTTGCGTTATTTAGTTGCTTTGATGTGGTTTTCTAATTAATTTAAGCCTTGTTAATAACGCAGTTGCCTTATCCAGGAGGAGCTGGGTGGGCCAACTACCCACCCCGAGGGCAGCCTTGATCAGGTATCAGTGTCAGTTCGCGAAAAAGGTTATGATTTTGTCTAACACGGAGAGCATTTTGGGACGCTCGACCATTTCAGGGTAATTCCTGTTAAAGCTATGTTTATGAAAATTATAAAAGAGCAAATTAATCTTAATGAATTAAGAGAAATGGCTAAAAATATGTTTGGCGACTTGGTCAAAGCGGTAGTTGATATTGAAAAAGAAATTATAGCAATAGATGGAGAACTGCAAGCTGATGAAGAAGCATTGCTATTAGAAAATAATTCAGATCAAAAAAATCTTTTGGGAATTAATATTTATCCAGAGTTAGCTGGTGATGATTTTATAGAATTTGATTCCATGATAAATTTGAGTCCAAGCCAGAATAATAGAAGCCGTGGCATTGATGATTTAGAAATTCAAAAAAAGATTTTTAAAATAGTTAATAAATTAATAATTAGATGAGCGTTCAACACCAAGAATTAGCTTTAGGACGATGGCAAAAATTTTCTTTAGCCGAGCAAATGGCCAATATTGGCAGCGAGGTTATTAGGACTATTAATTGGAGAAATAAAGGCAATAAAGAATATGCTGATTTAGCTTTTGATCGAGCCTTAGAATTATTGGATTTAACTATTGCTGATTCTAAAAATAAAAAAAGATTAAAAGAAATTGTTAGGTTAAGAGAAGTATTGGCTGATTATTTTGTTTTTGACAATATTTATAAATCTTCAGACAAAAGCTGGCAAAATTATTTTATGGCTTTTAATTATGCAGCTCGAGCCTAATATAGTATAACAAACTCAGGATTTTTACATCCTGAGTTTGTTATTGACAAAATAAGTAGAGAAATCGAACAATGTCATTGTTAATTGTAAAATTCAGCAAAATTTACTTTTACCATCCTATTATCTCTTCCCATACCATCAATATCAGCCATGTCTTGCTCTTCCAGCTTAATATCAAAGATTTCCATATTAGCTTTGGCATATTCTAGAGTCAAAGCTTTGGGAATTACAATTAGGTTTCTCTGTATCAGCCAGATCAGAGCAATCTGCGCTGCGCTTTTGTTATACTTCTGTCCAATGCTTGCCAGCAGGGGGTTAGTGGCTAGCAAGCCCTGGGCTAGCGGAGAGTAGGCAGTAATTTTAATATTTTTTTTATCACAGTATTCTAATAAATCTTTTTGATAAAATCCTGCGTGGAATTCCACTTGGTTAATCACAATTTTAATATTTAGCTCTTCAGCTATAGGCATAGCTTGGTCTAAATGCTTTTGAGTAAAATTGCTCACTCCTATTGATTTAATTTTGCCTGTCTTTTGAAGTTCTTTAAGCGCAGACAGAGTTTGCTCAATTGGTATTAGCTTGTTAGGCCAGTGGATTAGATAAAGGTCAAGATAATCAGTTTTTAATCTTTGCAAAGAATTTTCGCAGGCTTTAAGCGTTTGCTCATAATGCAGGTTTTCATGCCAGACCTTGGAAGTGATAAACAATTGTTCTCTGTCATAATCCTTAATAGCTCTTCCTATGGCTTCCTCATTCTTATATTCTTCAGCTGTATCAATATGAGTGTATCCTAAATCAAGAGCCTGCTTGACTGCTTTAGCGCAGGCGCCATTGCTCATCATCCAGGTTCCTAAGCCAAGCTGTGGTATTGCATTATTGTCAGATAAATTAATTAAGTTCATATATTTTATTCTATCAGAAAATAATTTTTTCAACAATTTTTCTTTGATTAATTTATTGTTTTCATTATCCCTAAAAATCAAGGCCTTGACATTGGTTTTTATTTAGTTTACTATATACCTATACCCTAGGTAAGGGTGTGAATAAATAATAAAAAACATTATGACAACAAATCATAGTAAAATTTTAATTAACTTAAAGAAAGTAAATAGTCTAACTTTGCGTATTATTAAGATGGTTGAAGATAAAAAGTATTGTATTGATATTATGCAGCAGAACTTAGCAGTTATCGGCTTGCTGAAATCAGTTCATCAGATGGTTATGGAAGGCCATTTAAACTCTTGTTTTAGAAGAGCTATGAGCAGTAAAGATGAAAAACTAAAGCAGGAGATGATTAATGAAATACTTAGATTATCTAAGACATCTAATAAATAAATGAAATCAAGTAAGTTAAAATTAATAAAAATCGGAGGTTTTCTTATAATCTTTTTCTTTGGATTGCTTTTGGGTAATATTGGTTTTAATCCAAAGGAAACGGCTTTTGAAAATTTAAGTTCAGCAGACATGCATAGCACGATAATTAAGCAAAGAGATTATGCTATTGCTCAAGCTGTAGAAGCAAGCGATTATCGATGTTGTATTGAACCGGCTTGTACTATGTGTTATATGGAGGCAAATAAGTGGAATAATTTTACTCCAAGTACTTGTGCTTGTGATGATTTTATTGCGCGAGGAGAAGAGCCATGTCCGCAATGCGGACGCAGCTTAGCCGATATACATGATGAAACTAATAGTTCTTGTGATATCGCAGACTTAACAAATCCTGCTTGTAGCTCATCTGAAGATAAATAATAACCATGAAGATTAAACAAATTATTATAGGTATTCTAACAGTTGCCGTTTTAGTTTTAATAATCATGCTCATCAGTTCGTTAGTGCCTAAGCAGGATAAACCAGCTATAACTAAGGAGACTAAAACCACAACAGTCAAAGATAACTTTTTAGGAGAGAAAGGTGAAACAGTGACTGCTGATTCAGGTAAAATTCTAATTAATGAATCAGATATTGACGATGGCAATATGCATGCCTTTAATTATTATTCTGAAAAGGAGGATAAAAGTATATATTTCTTTGTTCTTAAAGCTCCTGATGGCACATATCGCGTAGCAGCTAATGCCTGTGAAGTTTGTTTTGGAGCTAAAAAGGGCTTTAGGCAAGCAGGAGATTTAATTAAGTGTGATAATTGTGGCGTTACTTACAGCAAGAATAAAGTAGCCAAAGAAAAAGGCGGTTGTAATCCAGGGCCAATTGATAGTGATGCCAGTATTAGCAATGGCCAGGTAGTAATTAATCTATCTGATGTGGGAGCAGTCGCTTATTTATTTTAAGTTAATATTATGATAAAGAAATTAAAATTAATTATTGGTCATTTACAAAGCGACAATGACCAAAATAAATTAGAAACTGCAGTAAACATCTTGGCTGGCATTAAGTCAGCTAAGGTTGATCTTAGAACTAATAGTTTTGAAGTAGAATATGAAGATAGTTTGATTAACCAAGCAAAGATTGCGGATAAGGTTGAGGAGCTGGGCTATTCTGTTAAAAAGCAAGAAGCAGAGAGGGAAAAAATCAATGAACAGACTTATTTTGTCAAAGGCATGCATTGCGCCAGCTGTGAAGTAGTGATTGAAAGAGAGCTGACAAAATTGCCAAATGTTAAATCTGTTGATGCTTCTAATCATAAAGGAAGCGTTTTAATTGAATATACTAACCAAGCTCTATCAGTAGATAAACTCAACCAGATGTTTAAAGCTGATAATTATAGTTTCTCTGATATGCTAATTCAAGAAACTAAGACAGGAGGTAGGCTGTATAATATGATTTTCACAGCAGGCATAGCTATTGCTTTTATTTTAGTTTTTGTGCTTTTGAAAGGAAGCGGGCTATCAGCTTTAATAAATGTTAATGATTCCTCAGCTTTACCAATGTTTTTACTCTTTGGTTTGATGGCTGGTTTTTCCAGCTGCGCTGCTTTGGTTGGTGGCATTATCTTGTCAATGTCTAAGCAATGGGGAGAATTATATTCTTCTAAAAATTCTATGATAGAGCAATCACAGCCGCATTTTCTATTCAATGCTGGACGTCTAGCTTCTTATGCTGTTTTAGGCGCTGTTTTAGGAGGAGTTGGCAGTGCTTTGCAATTATCATTAAGTTTTAGCACTTTTCTAATTTTTGCTGTTTCTTTATTAATGATTTTCTTGGCTTTGCAGATGATGGGTGTCAAAGCCTTGCAAAGATTTCAGATTTCTATGCCTAAGTTTGCCACCAGATATGTGGCTGACCAAGCTAACTTTAAAGGCAAGCATATGCCTTTTATCATGGGAGCAGCTACGTTTTTACTGCCTTGCGGTTTTACTATAACTGCTCAGAGCTTAGCCTTGACTTCTGGCAGCGCTATTCAAGGCGGACTAATCATGCTTTTCTTTGCTATTGGCACTTTGCCAGGCCTTTTAGCCATTGGCTTATCTAGCGTCAAATTTATTAAAAAACCTCATTTAGCTAATAAGTTTTTACGTATAGCTGGGATTATTGTGCTTTTCTTTGCCATCTTTAATATCAATTCACAGCTTAATGTTATGGGCTGGAAGAGCTTGGATGACATTAATTTTAATGCTAATAATATTGTATCAGCTGAAGATGGTTTTCCAGAGATAGTTAATGGCGTCCAAATCCTTAAAATGGACGCTTTGTCCTATGGCTATGAACCAAATAGATTGAAAGTTAGAGCCGGCATTCCTGTTAGATGGGAGATTAATGACAAGGGCACTAGCGGCTGTACTAATGCTGTTATGTCTAAAGGCTTGTTTGATGGAGAAATTAAATTAACACCAGGCCAGGTTAGCATTAAGGAATTTACTCCAGAAAAACCAGGAAGATACAAGTTTAGCTGTTGGATGGGCATGATTTCCGGCACTATAGATGTAGTAGAGATATCTGACGATGGTTCTGCCGTGTCCTTGCCTGGTAATGTAAAAGAAGTTGATTCAGGAGCTAAAGGCTGCGGTTGCGGAGGAGGATCAACTTGTGGAAAATAGATAAAAGTATATGAAAAAAATTTCTTTAGATATTACAGGCATGCATTGCGCTAGTTGTGCTGTGAATATTAAAAATAGTTTAGAAAAAGCAGAGGGTGTGCAATCAGCTGATGTTAATTTTGCTACTGCTAAGGCTGAAGTTAATTACGATGAAAGCAAAGTTAGCCTTGAGGCTATTAAGGAGAATATTGTTTCAGGCGGTTATACTATCAAGGGAGAAAGCCAAGACAAAGGTCACCATCATAGCGAAGAAGATAGTAAAAAACAAAAACATAGAGTTATTGCTTCAATTATCTTAACCATTCCTTTAGTCATTAGGATGTTTTGGGCCTGGGAAGTTCCAGGCGAGATTTGGAATATTGCCATTACTGATTGGATTCAGCATGATTTAGCTTTTATTATTGTTTTCTTTTTTGGTTGGACTTTTCATAAACATGCTTGGAAACAGATTAAGAAATTTCAATTCAGCATGGACAGCCTTATTTCTCTAGGCACTTTAACAGCATATTTCTATAGTCTTTTTGTTTTGTTTAATAATGGGCATTTATACTTTGAAAGCGCTGCTGCCATTATTTCTCTTATTCTCTTGGGCAAATATTTTGAAGTCAAGAGCAGGGGCAAGGCTAGCCAGGCTATGAAAAAGTTGATGGAATTAGGAGTTAAAAAAGCTAGAGTGTTTGTTGATAACAAGGAAGTTGAAAAAGATATTGATGATATCAGGGTTAATGAAATTTTAGTAATTAAGCCAAGTGAAAAAATACCCTTAGATGGCGTGGTTATTGAGGGCCAGTCTAATGTTAATGAAGCCATGCTAACAGGTGAAAGTCTGCCTGTGTTTAAAGAAAAAGATTCTAAAGTTTTTGGCGCTACTCTTAACCAAGACGGCCTTATTAAAATTAAGGTAACTAGAATTGGCAAAGATACTGTTTTAGCTCAGATTATTAAGACAGTCGAGGAAGCACAGAAATTTAAAGCTCCAATGCAGAGATTAGCTGACAAGATTTCTAGCATTTTTGTGCCAGCAGTTATTGTTATCGCCATTTTAACCTTTGTTGGCTGGTATTTAGCTACTAAAGACTTATCTACAAGTATTATTAATGCTGTGGCAGTTTTGATTATTGCATGTCCTTGCGCTTTGGGATTAGCTGCTCCAATGGCCGTAATGGTTGGCACTAGTGTTGGGGCTAAGAATGGAATTTTAATTAAAAATGGCGAGAGTTTTGAAAAGGCTAAGAATATTGATGTTATAGTTTTTGACAAGACAGGCACTTTGACAGAGGGCAAGCCAGAAGTACAAAAAGTGCTAGTTAATGAGAATACTAAATTTGAAGAGCAGAGGATAATCAAGATAGCTGGTTCATTAGCTTCTAATTCAGAGCATCCATTATCAAAGGCTGTGGCTCAAATGGCAGAGGATAAGAAGATTGAATTAATCGGCTTAAATAATTTTAAGGAAATTCCTGGCAAGGGAGTTATGGCTAAATCTCAAGAACAAGAGATTAATATTCTTTTAGGTAATAAAAAACTATTAGTTGATAATAATTTAGATTTAACTTGGGCTGAGCAAACCATTAAGCAATGCAAGGATAGCGGAGGCACATTATTATTTCTAGCTCATGGACAAGAGGTGATAGGCGGCTTCTTAATTACTGATCAGATCAAGGCTAGCGCTAAGGAGACTATAAAAGAGATTAAAGAGATGAATTTAGAAGTAATTATGATTAGCGGAGACAATCAGCAGACAGCGCAATCTGTGGCTAAACAAATTGGTATTACTGAGGTAGTGGCAGAAGTATTGCCTCAAGAAAAGCAGGACCAGGTCAAGAAATTACAAGCTAAAGGCAAGAAGGTTGTCTTTGTTGGTGATGGCATCAATGATGCCCCATCATTAATACAAGCTGACCTGGGCATTTCCATGGGTTCTGGCACAGATATAGCTAAAGAATCAGGAAATATTATTTTAATGAAAAATGATCCTCTTAAAGTAGTTCAATCTATTAAATTATCTAAAAAGACCTTTAATGTTATTAAGCAGAATATGTTCTGGGCTTTTTTCTATAACATAGTGGCGATTCCTTTGGCCATTGCTGGTATTATTACTCCAATGATTGCTGCTATAGCTATGAGTTTCTCTAGTATTTCAGTAATTTCTAATAGTCTAAGGATTTACAAGGATAGGTAAATACCAGATCTTAACAAGCAATATTTAGATTGAAATTAGAAGATTAATCAAATTTTTACAAGAACATAAAAATACTTTCTTAGCAAAGTGTTTTTTTGGGGCAATCAATACAAGATGGAACAAGCTATAATGATTTTTCCAGATAGGTTAGCGGAGAATCAAAAATTTCTGGCGAGGAAAATCTGACGCAAAATTCACTCACGTATTCTGGCAGATATTCTGGGGTAACATGATGGTAC
>JBDRKN010000006.1:0-30109 GCA_043813955.1 bacterium
TTTTAGGCTTAAGTTAATATTCAAGGGTATAAAAACTGGACTTTTGCTCGTACTTTAGATAAAATATTAGACTAATTTAAAATCAATTGTAAATCTAAAGTATGATATATAAAAAAATGCAATTTTTGTTCTTCAAATGATGTTGTTAAAAAAGGCAAACAATCTGGCCGTCAGAGATATATTTGTAAAAATTGCGGCAAACAATTTCAAAGTAAATGCAGAAAATCAAGACTACAGAAAAAGCTCTGGAAAGAATATGTTCAGGGTAAACAGACAGCTCAGGAGTTGGGAAATAAGTATAGCAAATCCAGACAATGGATTTTATCTCAATTGAATGAGATTAATGTTGACGACAGCAGAATTACCAATACGAGTCCTCAGTCAATTGTAGTGGTGGCAGACGCCACATTCTTTTCTAGAAGCTACGGGGTGTTAATATTTCGTGAACCAAATTTAAAAAAGAATCTCGCGTGGAAAGAGATTCATTCTGAGACCCCGGGACAATACGAACATTTGAAAGTAGAATTAGAATGTATGGGGTTTGGTATAGGGGCAGTTGTTTTAGACGGTAAAAGAGGCGTTAGACAAGTTTTTTCTGGTATTCCTGTTCAAATGTGCCAGTTTCATCAGATAGCAATTATTAATAGATATTTAACCAGACGCCCTATCTTAGACGCAGGAAAAGAATTGCGTCAAATCATATTACAACTAACTGCCTTAACGGAAAAAGAATTAATTGAGTTATTAGATAATTGGAATACTAAATGGAAAGTATTTTTAAAAGAGAAGACTGTTAATCCGATTACTGGAAAATGGAACTATACTCACAGGCGAATTAGATCAGCTCACAGGAGTCTAAAAACAAATCTGCCTTATTTGTTTACCTATCAAAAATACCCAGAATTGAATATTCCTAACACCTGTAATTCTTTAGACGGAAGCAACACGACTTTAAAAAACTTGCTTAGAATTCATAGAGGCATGAGTCAAGAAAATAGATATAAAATGATTTGCCAAATTCTTAAAAATAATGGAATTCATACCCTGAAAAATTAACTTAAACCTTTTTTTATAATCTTTGTTTAGTTTTTCTAATTCAATAATTTCATTTTTTGAGATAATACTATCATTAATTTCTTTAAAAATATCAAAATTAAATTTATTTTTTATATTTCTTTTATTAAAGTCTATTTTAAAATATTTTTCTATATCAAAATATTCTAATAATGAAGATCCTGGATTTAGTCGATAATAAATATTGCGTCCAGAGCCATATTTAGTTATTAAATTATTTTTTAATAATAATTCTAAATCCCTCACAATAGTCATGCGAGTAATTTGGCCGAATATTTCTTCTATTTTTTCTTTAATGATTTTGTTACTAGCTTGTTTATTTTTTTGAATAATTGACAAAATTTCTTGTTGTCTTTTAGTTAATTTATACATAGATATTTTTTAATTGTAACATTTATTATGTCTTAATTGTAACATAATGTTACAATTAGAGCAAACACTCCAAAATTAACATATAATCTATAACAATCATTATTTACCCTTTTTAATAAAATAAATATCAAATCTATAAGTAGGTTATGGATACATATATTTCCACATTATTTAAACAACAGCGCTGCACCAATAGCGCCTGCGTTTTGTTTTAATTTGCTTTTAACTATCTTTATTTTCCTCGCTTCTTCTGTAGTAATATATTTTGCCATTGTTTTTTTAGCAGTATTTAAGAATAGATCGCTGGAAGCGGTTGCGCCTCCGCCTACAATAATTATTCCAGGGTCAAGAATATTAACTATGTTAGCAAAAGCCATTCCAAGATATTCACCTAATTCTTCAAAGCTTTTTTCTGCCAATTGGTCTCCTTCGTATGCTTCTTGGGCAAGAATTTTAGGATTATTCTGGGTTAATTTTTGATAGGCTTGCTCTAGAGTTATCTTGTTATCAAGATCAATCAGCATATCGCAGATTTCCCCAGCTCCGCCATGGGCTCCTGTGTAAATCTGTTTATTAAACCACCATCCGCCCCCAATGCCTGTGCCAATAGTAATGCCATATACATTGTTAATATCCTTTCCTGCTCCAAGTATTGCTTCGCCCCTTACAAAGCAATTCACATCATTATCAAGCTTCATTGGCATGTCAAGCTTGATTTGTTCCTGGATTCTTTCTATTAGTTTAAGATTGCTGATAATATTTAGATTATCAGCAGTAAGTATTTTTTGATTCTCATAATCAACAGGAGCAGGCACGCCAATGCCAAGAGAAGAAATTATTGCTTTATCCTCTGTAGCTTTTTCCTGCAAAGGCTCTAAGAGAGCCTTTATCATTATTATAAAATGATTAAGGTCGTCTTTAGGCGTGGCTAGCTGGCTGTCAGTTACGGCTTTATTATCCGCATCAATCAGGACAGCAGCCATTTTGGTACCGCCTATGTCAATACCAAGACGATATTTTTGTTCAGACATATGTTTAGCCTCCAATATGCCAGCCTGGAATATTATTAGTAGTTGCTTGAATGATTCGGCTGGCTACATATCGAGTTATAGCAAAAGATGCGAGAATTATCAATAAGCCAATTGAGGCTGTGAGCAGCAATTTTTTTGCTGATGTGACCTTTTCTTCATTGCCTTGAGACGTCATCCAGCGAAAGCCGCCAATAATCATTAGAACAACAAAAATAATGCCAAGAAGTCCAAGGATAATTTCTATTAAATCTACTACAATAGTTCTAACATCCTTTGGCTTTGTTGTGTTATAGGCAGTTTCGCCTGTCTGCTGCAAGCCATTATTCATTACTGCATCAAGCCATGGCGTATCAGCTTTCTCAAGCTGCGCTTGCGCAACCAAAGCGCTATTGATTAAAAAGCCAAAACAGGTTAAAATAATTAACCATGTTTTTAGAATTTTGGTAATTTGCATATTGTTTATGATATAATTAAATTAAGCTATATCTTTATTATAGCTAATTTTTAGATTTTTGTTAAATTTTTTATGAATCTTTCCACTAAAGTAGCCTACAACACAATTATTCAGGTAGTGAGCAAAATTGTCAGCACTTTCCTTGGCTTAATAGCCATGGCAGTAATGACGCGCTATTTGGGCAGCGCTGGCTTTGGAGAATATACTACTGTAATTACTTTTGTCTCATTATTTGCCATTATAGCAGACTTGGGGCTGACATTGGTAACTACGCAGATGATCAACCGTCCAGGCGTTGACCAAGACAAGTTATTGAGCAACTTGTTTGGTTTTCGATTGGTTTCCGCTGTTTTTTTAGTCGGATTGGCTCCATTAGCGATTTGGTTTTTTCCATACGGGCATGATATAAAAATGGGAGTATTGATTACGAGCATTGCTTTTTTCTTTCTGGCTCTTAATCAGATTTTTGTAAGCTTGTTTCAAAAAAATCTTCGCACTGAGCGCATTGCTATTGCTGAAGTATCTGGACGGGTTATTTTAGTGGCTGTTGTAATAATGGCCAGAGTATTTGACCAAGGGCTTAATGGAATGCTTTGGGCGATTGTTTACTGCAATTTCTTAACATTTATTCTCCATTACATACTTGCCAAGCGATTTGCCAAAGTTCGTTTGAAATTTAATTGGCCAATCTGGCGCGAGATTATGGGACGCTCCTGGCCATTGCTTTTGACCATTGCTTTTAATTTAATTTATCTTAAGGCTGATATTATATTTTTGTCTTTAATGAAAACCAAAGAAGAGGTCGGCATATACGGAGCTTCTTACAAAGTAGTTGATGTATTAGTTACTGTTCCGTTTTTGTTTGCAGGCATTATGCTGCCAATTTTAGTAAATCGATGGAGCAATAATTTAAAACAGGATTTTTTCAGAATTTTGCAAAAAATGTTTGATTTAACAGCTATTATGGTTATACCATTGATGTTTGGAGGATATTTCTTGGCTCACAATATTATGCTGTTAGTAGCTGGTTCAGAATTTACTGCTTCTGGCCCGATTTTACAAATTTTGCTATTATCAGTTGGAGCTCTGTTTTTTGCCTGCGTATTTACTCATACAATGATCAGCCTTGACAAGCAAAAAAAGCTCATCATATATTATTTAATTACAGCTGTTACTGCTCTTCCTCTTTACTTGGTAATGATTAAGAAATGGTCATATTTTGGAGCTGCCTGGGGCACTGTATATAGCGAGTTTTTGATTTTAATATTTGCTGTAATTCTTGTCTGGCACTATGGCAAATTTTTGCCTAATTTAAAAGTATTTGCAAAATCATTATTAGCATCAGGAATAATGGCAATAGGCTTGTTTTTTGCCAGCGCATGGATTCAAGATTCAGGCTGGCGCTTGCTGGGCATATTAATAATTTCAGTATTATTCTATTTTTCTCTGCTTTATTGGTTTAAGGGCATTAGCAAGCAGGATTTGCTAGCTTTGACTAATCGAAAAAGATAACATATATGAAGCATCAAATACTCATAGTTGATTCATCAAAGCAAAAAGCTTATTTTCTAATTCAACTTTTAGAATATTTTGTTAAGCATGGTTTTTGGTTCTGGCTTTTAGCAGACAAAAACTGGCTTTTTAATAAATTTGAAGACAATAACTGGCCTTGCAGGAAAAAATGGGGGATGACAGCAAGCTTGCCAGCTTTGCCTTTTCTTTTATTTATTAACTTTATGCGCCTGCTTTGGTACAAGCAGCTAAGGCAGATAAAGACTGTGATCTGCCTGCATTGGCCGGAAAAAATAATCTTAACGCCTTTAGCCAAGCTTCTTAATCTTTCAATAATCTGGATGGAAATGCCTGGCTTTGATTATGAAGAGCTTAAGCCATGGATGCGCTCTAAATATTTAAAACAGTCAGCCAATGCCAAGCTGGTTTGCTGGACAAGCTGGACAAAACAGAAATTAATTGAGCTTGGCGTTAAAGAAGACAATTGCATTATTTTGCTTCCAGGAATTAATCCAAAAGATTATCTATACCAAGAAAATATTTTTGACAATCTTGCTTTTGCCAATCCAGCTGGCCAGAAAAGATTTACTATTGGAACCGTGGTTGACTTGAATGAACATCAGCGCATAGAAATGCTGCTTCAGGCCTTGGAGATTTGCTTAGGGCTTGATTCTGATATTCAGCTAGTAGTTATTGGCAGCGGGCAGCAGCGCAAAAAGATAGACTGGCTGGTTAAAAAAATGAAGCTGAACAATCATGTTTGGCTGGTAAGCGACCAGGTTAGTTTAAAAAAATGGTTTAATAATTTTGATTTATTTGTAGTGGCCAGCAAGAATCCTGATTTGGATAATATTGTTGTAACTATCGGAGCCATGGCCAACGGCCTTGCTGTAATCGCGCCACATGATTCATGCTTAGGGGATTTGAGCTTTAATAATCAGGCAGCTGTTTTAACAGAAATCTCCAATGGAGAAATTTTGGCGCGCAAGATTATTAGGCTGCAGCAGGATTACAAGCTTCGCAAGCAATTAGGAGTTAATGCCAAAGCTGTGGTTAACAAGTATTTTATGTTTGAAAGAGCGGCAAGGGAATTAATGGATATTTTAAAATAATATGGATTTTGTTATAGAAAAAGAAAATAAAGGCAAGCGTTTGGATCTTTTCTTGTCTGAAAATTTGAATAAATCCAGAAGCGCTTTGCAAAAGCTGATTAAATCAGGAAAGATTAAAGTAAATAATGACGTCACTCTGTCTCATTACAAGCTTAAGGATAATGATATTGTGAGCATAGAACTTGGAGACAAGATTGTTAAGAAAGCGCCTGAGCTGATAAAGAAGATTGAAATAGTTGCTGAGACTGATGATTATCTTGTTATTAACAAGCCGTCAGGATTGATCGTGCACCCTATTGATGACCCCAGCTTATACACCCTGATTGACTGGCTTTTAGAACATTATCCACAGGTAAGCAGGGTTGGAGATGATTTGATCCGCCCTGGCATTGTGCATCGTCTGGATAAGGAAGCAAGCGGCTTAATGGTTATAGCAAAAAATCAAACAGCTTTTGACGACCTTAAGGGCCAGTTTAAAGCCAGGACGGTTATTAAACATTACCAAGCCTTGGTTTATGGTCAGCTTAGTAAAGACAGCGATGTAATTGAGTTCCCTATTAACAGATCTAAATCTGGAAAAATGACAGCTAAACCAGCTAAGGAAATCGGAAAGATTGCTATTACTGAATTTACAGTGATTAAAAAATTTATTAACTACACATTATTAGAGGTGAAGATTAAGACTGGACGGACTCATCAGATAAGAGTGCATCTTTTGGCATACAACCATCCAGTTGTTGGCGATAATCTTTACAGCACAAAAGTTTCTAGAGAGAAAAACAAAAAGTTAGGATTAAACAGAATATTCTTAATTTCCAGCAAATTAGCCTTTTCTGATTTATCAGGAAAATTGCAGACTTTTGAAATTAATCTTCCGCAAGAATTAAAGCAGGTTTTAAAACAAATAAAATGATTATTACTATTTCAGGTTTGCCAGGATCAGGCAAGTCAACACTAACCAGAGCCTTGGCTAAAAAATTAAATTACCCTAGCTATTCAATGGGCGATTTGCGAAGGCAAAAGGCTGAGAAAAGGGGAATGAGCATTGCCGAGTTTAACAAGCTTGGCGAGACAGATCCATCAACTGATTCAGAAGTTGACGAATATCAGGAAAAGCTTGGCAAGACTAAAGATAATTTTATTATTGAAGGCAGAACCTCGTGGCATTTTATTCCACAGTCATTTAAGATTTTTTTAATCGTTAACCCAAGAATTGGAGCTGAACGGATTTTAAAGGACATAGAGGGACGCAATGAAGGCGATGGCTTAAAAACAATTGATGACATAGTTTTGAGCAACCAGCAGAGAGTAGACAGCGACAAGATTCGCTATGAAAAATATTTTCAAATCAATGCTTATGATGAGTCTAATTATGACTATATTCTAGATACTAGTAATTTAAATATTGAGCAGATGATAGAAGCTGCTTATGCCCGTATTGTCCAAGAGCTTAAGATATAGTACAATAAAGATAAGTTTATTAAACATGAATTTAATTTATGATGCCTTATTTGCTGGTAATCGCTGGCTTCATTTTTTTAATCAAGGGCGCTGATTATTTAATTAACGGTGCTACTTCAATTGCCAAACAGCTTAGAATTTCTGACTTAGTAGTTGGTCTGACTATTATTGCTTTTGGCACTTCTGCGCCAGAGCTGTTTATAAACATAATATCAAGCATACAGGGCAATACTGATATTGCTATTGGCAATATTTTAGGAAGCAATATTGCCAACATCTTGCTGATTTTAGGCATCACAGCCATTGTTTATCCTTTAAAGGTAAAGCATGATATTATTTGGAAGGACATCCCATTGAGCTTATTAGCCGTTGTAGTAGTAGGATTATTAGTTAATGATGTATTGATTGATAATTCAGGCACTTCTTTGTTAAGCCGCATTGATGGATATATTTTACTTAGTTTTTTTGCTATTTTCTTGATTCATGTCCATACTATGGCAAAGGCCAGCAAGGCAGAGATGAAAGCAAATAAAACAAAGCCTCGCCATGGTCTTGGGTCATCTATTAGCTTGATAGTGTTAGGTATTGTTGGATTAAGCCTTGGAGGCCGCTTTGCTGTTGACGGAGCAGTGGCCCTGGCAACGCAATGGGGAGTAAGCCAGGTTTTTATAGGCCTGACCATTGTAGCTATTGGAACTTCTTTGCCTGAATTAGTAACCTCAATTGTAGCTGCCTTGAAGCGCAAGGCTGATATTGCCGTAGGCAATATAGTTGGCTCAAATATTATGAATATTTTCTGGGTGCTTGGATTAAGCTCAATAATCAGGCCTATTCCTTTTAATTATACTAATAATTTTGATATTGTTATCCTAACCATAGCTTCTGTGCTATTATTTGCATGGATGCTTACTGGAAGAAAGAATATTTTAGAAAAATGGCAGGGAGTTGTTTTTGTCATAATGTACATAATATATATTATTTCTTTAATAATTAGAGGTTAAAAATTAAATTAAAAAATATGAATATTGCTATTAACGGCTTTGGCCGAATTGGCCGGGCTGTTTTCAAAAATTTGCTGGACAAGCCTGGAATTAAGATTGTAGCTATCAATGATCTTACAGAGACTAAGAATTTGGCATATTTGCTTAAGTATGACAGCGTCTATGGCATATATGACAAAAGCGTTAGCTATACCAAGAATAGCCTTACTGTTAAAGGGAAAAAAATTCCTGTCATTGCTGAGCCAGAACCGGCTAAGCTGCCATGGCGCAAGTTTAAGGTTGACTTAGTAGTTGAATCAACAGGACGTTTTTGCAAGAAAGAGCAGGCTGTTGCCCATTTAAAGGCAGGAGCTAAGAAAGTGGCGATTTCTGCGCCAGCCAAGTCAGATGATATTAAAACAATTGTGCCAGGCGTTAATGAAAAATCTTTGACAAAATCAGACAAGATTTTTTCCATGGCTTCCTGCACTACTAATTGTTTGTCAACAGTTACTGATATTATTAGGCAGAAGATTGGAATTGTTAATGCCCTCATGACTACTATCCATGGCTATACTTCAAGCCAGGGCATTGTTGACAGCCCTCATAAAGATCCTCGCAGAGGCAGGGCTGCGGCAATTAATATTGTTCCGACTACGACTGGAGCAGCCATAGCTACTACAAAGGCTATCCCGCAGCTAAAGGGGAAATTTGACGGCTTGGCAGTGCGAGTGCCTGTTGTTGTCGGCTCTTTATGCGATACGGTTTATCTTACTAAGAAAAAAGTAACTGTGGATAAGGTTAATAAGCTGTTGGCCAGCTATTCTAAAAAAACGCGCTACAAAGGCATATTAGCTGTTACTAACGAACCCCTTGTTTCCACTGATATTATTAAAAATTCAGCCAGCGCTATTGTTGATTTGTCAATGACTAGGGTAGTTGGGGATAATCTTCTTAAAATTATTTCCTGGTATGACAATGAATGGGCATATAGCTGCAGAATGGCAGATTTATGCGCATATATTAACAAAAGAAAACTCTTTTAATATGGATAATTTACTTAAACAAGTTAATGATTTGCATCAGCAAATTCTAGATACATGGAGGTTGCTTTGACCTTGACAGCCGGATCAAAGAGATAGGGAATTTATCAGAACAGGCAAGCAAGCCTGATTTTTGGGATAATCAAGAGCATGCTGTTGAAGTTAACAAACGCTTGGAAGAATTAAGCGTTGAAGTGGAAGAATGGCAGGATTTGCAAAAGCAATCAGAGGACTTGCTTGAATTAATCACTGAAGCAAACAAGTCAAAAAGCTCTTTAATGGAAGAGGAATTTAAGCAGAAATTAAAAGAACTTGAAGAACAATTTAGCAAAATGGAATTTTTGATTCTTTTTGACAGCGATTATGACGAACATAATGCTATTTTGTCTATTCATGCCGGAACTGGCGGCGTTGATGCGCAGGACTGGGCGCAGATGCTGCAGAGAATGTATTTGCGTTTTGCTGAGAAAAAAGGCTGGCAGGCAGAAGTGATTGACCAAAATACTGGAAATGAAGCTGGAATCAAGAACTGCGTGATTAAAATTAGCGGACGCTGGGCATATGGATCTTTGAAAAGCGAATCTGGCGTGCATCGCTTAGTGCGCATTTCACCCTTTGATGCTGAATCCATGCGCCATACTTCATTTACTTTGGTTGAAGTTTTGCCAGAGCTTCCAGAAGGCAAAGGCGTTAAAATTAAAGACGAGGATATAAGGATTGAGTTTTTTAAGGCATCTGGTCCAGGAGGCCAGAGCGTTAATAAAACATCAAGTGCTGTCAGGATTACCCATATTCCAACAAATATCAGCGTAAACAGCCAGACTGAGCGTTCACAGCATCAGAATCGGGCCAATGCCATGGCTATTCTTAAAGCCAGGCTAAATAAGCTGCAAGAGCAGGAACAGGCAGACAAGACAAAGAAAATCAGGGGCAAGGCGCAGACAGCTGAATGGGGCAAGCAGATAAGGTCATACGTGCTTCAGCCTTACAAAATGGTCAAGGATCATCGCACTGAACATGAAACCAGCAATATTAACCGTGTTTTAGACGGACATTTAGACGAATTTATTGAAGCTTATTTAAAAATGAATAAGCAGCGATAATATGAAGAGCAGCATCATTTTTTTGCTGTTAAATGTTAGCTTGATTGCAGGAATAGCTGGAGCCAGATGGATTCCTGTTAACTTGTTAAAAATGGATTTAGCCTGGTTTAGCATGATATTGGGATGCGGATTATTAACTTTTCTTTTATGGAATAAAAAGAAAATAAGAATAACAGCTTTGATAGGCTGTTTTTTGTTTATCGGCATCTGGCGCGTGAGCCTAGATCTGCCTCAAGACAGCGCTGACAAAATCTGGCACTATAATGGACAAGAAGTTGGATTAATCGGAATAGTGGCTAAAGAGCCTGATATCAGGCAGGACAAGGTTCAGCTGACAATTAAGGCAGAAAAATTAAATGATTTAGATTTGCATGGATTGGTTTTAGCAAGCGTAAATCTTTATCCACAGTATAATTATGGAGATAGAATTTATTTACTTTGTGATTTAAAAGCTCCTGAAAGATTTGATGATTTTGCTTATGACCAGTATTTAGCCCGTTATCAAATTTATTCTGTTTGTTATTATCCTGAAACAAAATTGTTAAAGACTGGCCAAAATAACATTTATGCAAAATTATTAAGCATAAAACAAAAGATTTCAAAAAAAATCAGGAGCAATTTAAGCCAGGCTGAAGCTAGCCTGGCTAATGCCATGCTGCTGGGGTATAAAAAAGAAATAACAGAAGAATGGCACTTAAAATTTAGCCAGACAGGCTTAAGCCACTTAGTCGCTATCTCAGGTTTGCATATTAGCATTATTGGCCTGCTTCTCTTGCAATTATTATTACTATTAGGTTTTAGCAGGCGCCATGTTTTCTATATCACCTCAATTATTTTATGGCTCTATATTATTCTAATAGGAGCTCCTGCTTCAGCAGTGCGCGCTGGAATCATGGGCTGGCTAGTTCTATTGGCCGTACATTTAGGGCGGTTAAATAAAAGCATTAATGCCTTGATTTTAGCTGCAGCTGTGATGCTCTTGATCAATCCTCGTATTTTTTGGGCTGATATTGGATTTCAGCTTTCTTTTGCCGCAGTTCTAGGCATTATCTATCTTTATCCAGTTATTAAGAAGATTATAAGGATAAAGGTTAGATTTGTTTCAGATATTATAGCGATAAGCTTGGCTGCCCAGCTGGCTACATGGCCATTAGTCGCATATCATTTTTCCCAGATTTCTTTGATTGCGCCTTTGGCTAATCTCTTAGTTATCTGGCTATTGCCAGTTATAATTATTTTAATAATCTTAGCTCTGATTTTGCCAAGCGCGGTTGTTTTTTGGGCTCCAGCATGGCTGTGTTTGCACTATATTCTATTAATAGCAGAATGGCTGTCTAAAATTCCAGGCAGCTCGATGCTTGTCAAATGATGCTTGTCAAGATGACAAAAGCCTGCTAATGTGATAAATTAAAATAAAGGATAGATATGACTAAAATTTCAAACCAGCCTCCAAAAGGCACCAGTGACTGGATGCCAGAGGAATTAAAAATTAGGCAATATATTTTCAAGGTCTGGCGGCAGGTCTGTCTTAGCTATGGATATCAAGAGTATTTAACGCCATTAGTAGAGTCAGCCGAGGTTTATGAAGCAAAATCAGGAGAAGATGTTGGCAAAAAGGAGTTAATGACTTTTGATGACAAGGCTGGCAGAAAGCTGGCCATTCGTCCAGAAATGACTCCTAGCGTTACTCGCTTAATAAGCAGGATATATGATGCTGAACAAAAGCCAATCCGATATTTTTCCATTGCCAATTTTATGCGCAATGAAAAGCCTCAGAGAGGGCGTAATAGGGAATTTTGGCAGCTTAATTATGATGTGTTTGGCGCAAATTCATTAAATGCTGATATTGAAGTAGCTCAGATAGCCTTGGATATTATGCTGCAGTTTAATCCATCAGCTGATTCTTTTAAGCTGGCTTTGAATAACCGCAAGCTGATTGACAAAGTTTTAGATATTGTTGAGATTGCTGAGGACAAGAAACAGGACGTGGTTAGAATTTTAGACAAATGGGAGAAACTATCAGTTAAGGATTTTCAGTCTGCGCTTAATAATTTAGGCGTTGATTCTAACAGACAGGAAAAGCTTATCCAGTTTATGTCTGTTAAGAATCTTGATGATTTGGTTAGGCAGATTCCAGAAATAGCTGAGAATCAGGGCTTAAAAGAAGTCAGACAGACAATGTATCGCTTAGATGAGCTTGGCTATGGCGAGTGGGTTGTTTTTAAGCCAAGCGTTATTCGCGGTTTTGATTATTATGATGGTTTGATTTTTGAAGTTTTTGATATGAGCGATCAGAATAGCAGGGCTATATTTGGAGGAGGCCGCTATAATGGTTTGGCAGATATTTTTGGAAGCAAGAGCTTTCCAGCTGTTGGATGCGCTCCTGGCGATGAGACAATCAAGCTATTTTTAGAAACTTGGGGATTATTAGATGAGATCAAACAATCTATTAAAGAAGATGTCTATTATCTGCCAATATTGTCTAAGGAATTAACTGTTGATATACAGCAGTTAGCTAGAAAATTAAGAAAAGAGGGCAAGCAGGTTGAGACTGGCTTAGAAGTCCAGAAGATTAACAAAGCTTTGGAATATGCTAACAAAAAAAATGTTTCCAGAGTAGTAATTTTTGGAACAGAAGAGAAAAAGAAAAGGATTTATAAGATTAAGGATATGAATAATAGTGAAGAAAAGGAAATAAAGATGTAAAACAGAGGAATTTGAATAAAATAGGCTAAGATTAGCCTATTTTTTGTATTTTGTTTGACATTTTGTTGAATTTTTGGTATTATAGTTTTTAAGTTCATTAAATATTAATAATTAATAGGAGAATAGAATGAAACAGGAGAATATTTGGAAGCCTGATAGAAATTATTATTTTGGCAATAAGTCTCAATACTATGGTCAAAGCATAGCTGTCTTAATGTTTAATGACCATAGATATTTAAGAATATTATTTGAGACTATTGTCAGCAAAGCGCTTAGGCTAAGCTTTAGAGAGAGTTTTAAAAAAGATCTTTCTGAATTCTTTAAGCTTAGCAAGAAAATTGAGAATAAAAGCGAATTGCATCAGAATTTGGAATTTTATCTCTATCAAGGAGAAAAAATTCATGAGAAAAAAAGCAAAATAATCTGCCCTCATTGCAATGAGCGAGAAGCTAAGTATTTTCCATTAGTCAATTATCTAAGCCACGGCTTTTCTTTAAATCCAGAATTTGTTTTCTGTGATAATAAAGAATGCCGCAAGAGAGCTAGATTTTGCGCAAGGGAAAATATTGCTGAAAGATGTTTTAAGTTTTCAATATTTGAAATTACTTCAAAATATCTTGATGCAGATTATTATAATAAGCACCGCAAAGATGTAATTGATTTATTTAAAAAAGTTTTTTCCATTCCTGTAATCAATGATCAATTTGCTTTTGATTTTTTCTCCAAATAAAATAACCCGATACATAAGTATCGGGTTTTTATTTAATCACCATACTAAATGACGGCGAATAATGATTTTTTTCCTTATGCCATGGATCGCAGCTTTCCATATTTATTTTTTCATTATGCATAATATGGAAATAAGGCATATCAGTATATTGGCAGCGCGCTCCGCATAAATTTATTTTATAACCATGAAGCTCTCCTTTATATTCCCAAACAAATGCGCATGCCTCAGCATATCCAAAATTATATAGTCCTAAGCGTTTGCATTCGTCGGCATAAGCATTTGGACTTTTCCCAAATGCATCTTTGCCAACGCTTATATCCAATATTAAGAAAAAGTTTTTTTCAACTTTAGGAATATTGGCATTGGTATAAGAATCATACAAAGGCTTGTCTGTACATTCAATTCCAAGCATATCTAATTGAAGCTCTGGCAGAATAAATTTATTTGACATAACAAGCAGCAGAGGATAGCTGCTAGATTCAACAACAAGGGGATTTGAATAAAATTTTTGTTCTAATCTTTCTCTCAAATAGTTTGTTTGATCAAAAAATTTTTTAGGACTTATTCCTTTTACATTTTTATTCTTGCTCACAAATTGATTTATTCTAGTCCTTAAATTAGAAGATTGCATTGAAAGAATCATATCCAGATCATTCAGAGTATATTTTGTTTTCTCTAGCATAGTTGCCTCCTTGGATAATGAATAATTGTATTAAAAGAACTTATTACATTCTACAAAGAGGAGCATTATTTGTCAATTTTAGGCCTGAAAAATCAAAAAAACCCTTGCTAAATAACTTAAACTTTGATATTCTGAACATAGAAATCAAAATTTATTATTTATTATGGCCAAGGACTTGCCCAAAGCTTATCAGGCAGATAAGTATGAAGATGATATTTACCAAATCTGGGAGAAGTCAGGATTTTTTAATCCTGATAATTTAGATTTGCCAGATAATGCTCCTAATTATACCGTGATTCTGCCTCCGCCAAATATTACTGACAAACTGCATTTAGGCCATGCAGCCATGCTTGCTATTGAGGATTTGTTTGTTAGATACCACAGAATGAAGGGCAAGAGGGCTTTATGGCTTCCTGGAACTGACCATGCCGCTATTGCTACGCAGACAGCTGTGGAAAAAAAGATCAAAGCAGAGGAGAATAAGAGCAGGCATGATTTAGGCAAAGAGGAATTTTTAAAGCGCGTAGATGAGTTTGTCCGAACAACTCAGTCAACTATTTTAAATCAGACCAGAAAAATGGGAACTTCGCTTGATTGGAGCCGTTTAGCTTGGACTTTGGATGATAAGAGGCAGAAAGCAGTTAAGGAAATGTTTGTGCAAATGCATGAGGCAGGATTGATATATCGCGGAGACAGGATTGTTAACTGGTGTCCGCATTGCGCCTCAACTTTAGCTGATGATGAAGTTGAATATGAAGAAGAGCAAACTACATTATATACTTTTAAATATGACAAGGATTTCCCTTTTGCCATAGCCACTACCAGGCCTGAAACCAAGCTTGGCGATACAGGGGTGGCAGTTAATCCAAAGGATGAGAGGTATCAGGAATATATTGGCAAGGAATTGTCTGCTAATTTTTGCGGACAAAAATTAAAATTAAAAGTCATTGCTGATCCGCAGGTAGAAATGGATTTTGGCACAGGCGCTTTAGGAGTCACGCCAGCGCACTCAATGTCTGACTGGCTTCTAGCTCAAGAGCATGATTTGCGGATAATAAAAGTAATTAATGAACAGGCTAATATTAATATTAATGAATTTAAAGGAAATATTAAAGAAGTAAGAAAAATGATTGTGCAAAAGCTGAAAAATGATGGCTTGTTGCTCAAGGAAGAGAAAATAACTCATAATATTTCTAAATGCTATCGCTGCGAGACTTTAATTGAGCCATTAACCTCTTTACAGTGGTTTGTAGCTGTTGATAAGCCTGCGGACAAGCTTGAAGGCGCGTCTTTGAAGCAGAAAGCCATTAAAGTTGTAGAAGATAATTTAATTGAATTTTTACCAGAACGCTTTAAGAAAAGATATTTAGACTGGATGAATAATTTGCGAGATTGGTGCATTAGCAGACAGATTTGGTTTGGCCACAGCATACCTGCCTGGTATAAGGGAGATGAGATTTATGTTGGACGCGAAGAGCCTGAGGGTGATGGCTGGAAGCAGGATACTGATACATTAGACACATGGTTTTCTTCTGGCATGTGGACATTTTCTACATTAGGCTGGCCTGAAGAGACAAAGGATTTAGACAAGTTTCATCCTACACAGCTTATGGAAACAGGATATGAAATCATTACATTATGGATTTCGCGCATGATTATGATGAGCTTGTTTGCTTTAGGCGAGATTCCATTTGAAAAAGTATATCTTCACGGAATGATTTTAGATAAGGACGGCAAGAAGATGAGCAAGTCTCGCGGAAACGGCATTGATCCTTTGGACATGATAAAGCTGTATGGCACAGATGCTGTGCGCTTGTCCTTGCTCATTGGCACAACTCCTGGCAATGATGTCAGAATGTATGAGGAGAAAATTGCAGGATATCGCAATTTTGTTAATAAGCTTTGGAATATTTCTCGCTTTATGCTTAGCAATATTGAATCTCCAGATATTGATATTGCAAGGCCTGAAGGAAAAACATTGGCTGACAAATGGATTTTGTCTACATTAGACCAATTAGTGATTAAGTCTGGAAACAGTTTGGACAAGCATGACTTTTCTTGTTTTGGCGAAGAGCTAAAAGAATTTACATGGAATACATTAGCTGACTGGTATTTGGAGATTGTGAAAATAGAAAACAGCAAATCAGATATCTTAAACTATATTTTAAACATTATCTTAAAGCTTTGGCATCCATTTATGCCGTTTGTTACTGAATCTGTTTGGGAAGAAGTCTATGGCAAAGAGCGCCTGCTAATGGTAGAAAAATGGCCTAATATTAAATCAGCCTTGTCAGAGGGAAGAGAGATTGAGATAATAAAGGATATTATTGTTATGATACGCAATGCCAGGTCTGAGAACAAGATTGCTCCATCTGAGAAAATCAAAGCAGTGATTCACAGCAAAGATGCTGAGTTGATTAAATCACAGGCAGAATTGATCAAAAACTTGCGTACAGGCATTTCTGAATTAGAGATTAAGGAATCAGGAGATGCTCCTGAAAAAGCTATTGCTATTAGCAAAGGATCTATTGATATTTATCTAATAGTTGAAATTGACTTGTTTAATGAAAAAGCAAGATTAGAAAAGGAAATTGTAAAGCTTGAGAAATTAATCAAGGAATTGGAAAATAAGCTGTCTGATCAGGATTTTATTTCCAAAGCTCCTCCAAAGATTGTTAAGCAGGAAAGGGAGAAGATGAATGCATGGCAGTCTGATTTTCAAAAAATTAAGCAGCAGCTTGATCAGTTATAATTTCTTTATTTATTTGATATAATAATTAATATGATTAAAGTTAAAAAACACGGAGTGATTCTAGCTCCGACAAGGAAAAAATTTGAAGCTAAAGGAGTATTAAATCCAGCAGTCTATCAAGAGGGTGATTTAGTGCATGTTATTTATCGAGCAGTTGATAAAAATCATGTTTCGCGCTTAGGCTATGCCAAATTTGAAAAGGGGACTAAGCTCTTGGTGCGATGGGAAAAGCCTTTTTTTGAGCCAAAGTTTAAATATGAATCAAAAGGCACTGAAGATCCGCGCATTACTAAGATAAAAGACATTATTTACATGACTTATGTTGCCCATGACGGAAAGAATGCCCAGATTGCCTATGCATATGGCAAGCATTTGTTTGATTTAAAGCGGGGAGGGATTATAAGTCCGCAGATTCAGTATGCCAAGGCAGGCAAGTATTTTAGAAGCTGCAAGAATAAATTAAAAGATGATTATTATTTTATGGAATCATACTACCGCGAATATAGCGGAGAAGATGTATTGATTTGGGAAAAAGACGGTTTGCTATTTCCAGAAAAGATCAGGGGAAAGTATGTTTTAACACACCGCATCTTGCCTGATATCCAGATTGTATATTTTAAGGACTTTAAGGAATTAAAAACAAAGAAATTCTGGATAGAGTACTTAAAGGATTTTGACCAGCATGTTGTTTTAGAAGGCAAGCATGGGTTTGAAGAAAGGCATATTGGCGGGGGAGCCCCTCCAATCAAGACCGATGACGGCTGGCTTATGATCTATCACGGAGTAGAGGAGAGTAATAAGCGAAGGGTATATCATGCAGCAGCAGCTCTGCTGGATTTGAAAAATCCGAGCAGGGTATTGGCGCGTCTCCCCTATCCTCTTTTCTCCCCTGATAAAGATTACGAACTTAAGGGCAATGTTAATAATGTGGTTTTTCCAAGCGGAACGGCTATTATTGATAATCGGCTTTTCATCTATTATGGCGCTGCTGATAATAAAATTGCTGTTGCCAGTATTGGCCTTAATTATTTGTTAGACGAGTTAAGGAGGTTCAAAGTTTAATTATGAAGAATCAGAAATTTCCATGTATCCTCTATGTCAGCACTTTTCCTCCAAGAGAGTGCGGCATAGCAACCTTTACACAGGATTTAACCAATGCCATTGACAAGGAATTTAATCCTGCTGTTAAGTCTAAAATTCTGGCAATGAATGCCAATGGCACCTCTATATATAATTATCCAAGAAAAGTCAACTTTCAGATCAATGATATTGATTTGAATGATTATTTGCGCGTTGCCAAGGAGATTAATAAATCAAGCGAGATTAAGCTGGTCAATGTTCAGCATGAGTATGGCCTTTTTGGCGGAGAATGGGGCAATTATTTGCTCCCTTTTTTAGAAATGATTAAAAAGCCAAAGATAATCACCTTTCATACAGTTCTTTCTCGCCCTCGGCCTGGCTTAAAAAAGATTACCCAGGATATTGTTTCAAAAGCTGACGGGATTGTAGTCATGACCAGAAACTGTGAACATCTTTTGCGCAGAGCATATCAGACGCCAAGAAGCAAGCCCATCTTTGTTATCCCGCACGGAGTGCACCATGTGCCATTTCCTTCCAAGTCCAGAGCAAAGAGAAAGCTGAATTTGTCAGGCCATACAATACTTTCCACCTTTGGAATGATTAATTCTGACAAGGGAATAGAGTATGCTATTGAAGCATTGCCAGAAATAGTAGCTAAATATCCTAAAGTTTTGTATTTAGTAATTGGAGCCACGCATTCTCTGGTTGCCAAGCATGAAGGAGAAAAGTACCGCAACAAGCTTATCCGCTTGGTTAAGAAGTTAAAACTAGAGGATAATGTTAAATTTTACAACAAGTATTTGGAATTGAACGAATTGATTGATTTTTTAAAGGCGACTGACATTTACATCTCCCCTACTTTAAATCCAAAACAGGCAGTGTCAGGCACTATTTCATATGCCTTGTCATGCGCATGCCCTGTAATTTCCACCAAGAACCAGTATGGCAAAGATACAATTAACCGCGAACGCGGAATTTTAGTTGATTTTGCCAATTCAGAACAGATTAAAAAGGCCGCAATGATGATGCTGGAGGATAAAGAGATGACTAAAAATATGAAAAAAGCCTGCTATTATTACTCAAGGCATATGACTTGGCAAAACGTAGCTTTAGCCTATTTTGAGGGCTTTAACAAGTTTGCAAAGATTATGCCGCGCCAGAAAGACAAGCTGCCTTCTATAAATATAAATCATGTTAAGGCTTTGACTGACGAATTTGGCATGATACAGTTTGCAGTTCATACCAAGCCTGATCAGCATTCTGGATATTGTTTAGATGACAATTCTCGCGCTTTAATTGGCTGTGTGGAGCATTATGAGAATTATCCAAGCCAGGGTACTCTTAATTTGATTAAAACCTATTTTAATTATATTAAAACTTCCCAAAAGAGAAATGGACATTTCCATGACTTTATTAACTACAGCCGCAATCCGAATAATGACAATCCAGAAAGCGAAGATTCTTTTGGCCGCGCTATTTGGTCTTTAGGCATAATGATAAATAGTGAGAAGCTGCCGACAGAGATGATTGCCAATGCGTACAGAGTTTTTAATAAAGCCAAGCCAGTTATTGAAGAATTAAAGTTTTCAAGGGCTATTGCCTTTAGCTTGATCGGACTTTGCTATATCCATGACTACTATAGTCGTATGAAAAATGAAAAAAAATTGCCTGAGATTAATGAATTAATTAAACAATTAGCTGATAAATTATTGTCTAAATATGATGAACAGCTTAAGAAAGCTAATAAAAAGGGCGATAAGTGGCTATGGTTTGATAATCATTTAACTTATTCTAATTACAAAATTCCTGAAAGCCTGCTCAGGGCATACAAAATAATTAAAGACAAGAAATATTTAATAGCAGCCAAAGAGACAATTAATTTTTTGTCCTCTATTACTTTTGACAAGGAATATTACAATGCGATTGGTCAGGATGGATGGTATTTCAGGGATGGCAAGCGGGCATATTTTGACCAGCAGCCAGAGGATGCGTCCTCAGCTGTTCAGGCTCTCATAGTTGCATGGGAAGTATCCAAGCGCAAATCATACGCTGATCAGGCTAAATTGGCTTTTGCCTGGTTTCTTGGCAAGAACCATCTGCATCAGATGATTTATGACGAGGCAACAGGCGGGTGCTATGACGGCTTGGGAAAGAATTCTATTAATTTTAACCAAGGCGCTGAATCAACTATTTCATATTTCTTAGCCCGCTTAGCCATTGCCAAGGTTTATAAATAATTTCCTGCTACATTAATTTATGATATACTAAAACCATGGATATTTTAGAAAAAGCTTACAGCAAAGCAATAGAAGTTTTAGATCATTGCGCTAAACCTTCTGGTTTTTATGCTTCAGGATTGCCTGGCGGCTATGAGGCAACATGGGCTAGGGACAGCATGATTACCAGTCTTGGAGCCAGCTTGGTGGATGATAAATTTAAGACTGCTATTAAAAAAAGCTTGGATTTATTAGGCAAGAACCAATCCTATCTTGGCCAGATTCCTAATTGCGTTGGCTCATATAATACTGACAGGCGCTCTGATGTTACTTTTAACAGCATTGATTCTACTCTTTGGTTTATAATAGGCCTTTTAGCCTATGTTTTGCGCTTTAATGACAAATCAATATATTACAAGCATAGAAAGCATTTAAGCCTTGGCTTGATTTGGCTTAGCTATCAGGATCCTGATGAAGTAAGATTATTAGCACAGCAGCCGACAATGGACTGGATGGATGCTTTTCCTCATAAGTACGGATACTGCATTAATACACAAGCCCTTTATTATGCTGTTTTAATGATGGTCAACAAGACTAGGCAGGCCAATCATATGAAGCGCGTAGTTAACGGCGATATTGAAAAATACATATCTTTGTATGATAAAAAACTTGGATATTATTATCCTTGGGCATGGAAGAACCATGACGGAGACAGAGAGCATGAAGAATGGTTTGATTCTTTAGGAAATCTCTTAGCTGTTATTACTGGCTTGGCAACGCCAGCTATTGCCAAGAGTATTTTAAAAACAATTGAAAGCAAGAAAATTAATCAGCCATATCCATGCAAGGCTATCTGGCCTGCTATTAAAAAAACAGATCCAGAATGGAAAAGTTATTTTAGCAAATGCGATGCAAAAGACCCTTTGAGTTATTTAAACGCTGGCATCTGGCCTTTTATTGGAGGCTTCTATATTGTAGCCTTGGTCAAAATGAAAGAATATAAAAAGGCAGAAACAGAACTTAAAAAACTAGCTAAAGCCAATATGCAACATAATGGCCATGAATTTAATGAATGGCTGCACGGAAAGACTGGCAAGCCAGAAGGAGAGCCTTTTCAAGCCTGGTCAGCCGCAACTTTTATCTATGCATATCATTGCCTAGAACATAAACAGGCCTTATATTTTGATTATTAGAATGCTTTTTGTGTTTGGCGAAAATAAAGAAAAATATATAATAGAAGAAATTCCAAAGAAAAGTTTTGAATACAAAAAACTTGAAAAAATGAGCAATGAAAAAAATGCAGTAAAACCATATATGAAATTGATAGCAGAAAACAAGCGTATAAATAATTAAACCGCAAATTTGCGGTTTTTGTATTTTGATTATAGTCAAGCGGCCTATCATAGATAGATCGCTTTTTATTGTTACAATTTATCGTTTTTTATGATATAATTTGAGTATAATGGCCAAACAAGCAATAACCAAATTAATCAAACAACCCGAATCAGGAATTTTTGAGAAAAAGTCCTCGCTTTCTGATATTAAAAGAATTGTGGAAGTGGTCTGCTCTTTTGCCAATAGTAATGGCGGAAAAGTTTTAGTTGGCGTGAGTGATAAAGGAAAAGTGATGAATATTGATATTGGCAAAAATACGATTGAAAGATTAACTGATACAATTATTGATAATACTGATCATAAGATTTATCCGGAAATTTCAACCATTAAAACAGATGAGAAAAATTTGATTTTGATTTCAGTTAAACCAAGCCCTCAAAAACCGCACACAGCTTATGGCAGAGCTTATAAAAGAGCTGGTAAAAATACAAAGCTAATGTCACAAAGCGAATATGAGAGGTTGTTATTAGAAAAGAACAAGGACAAGATGCAATTTGACGCTTTTGAGTGCAAAGGCGCCAAAATGGCTGATATTGATAAGGGAAAGGTTAAGTGGTTTTTAAAGAAAGCAAAGGCAGAAAGGAATTTTGATGTTGAGCCAGAAATTCCAGTTAATGAGGCATTGGAAAGATTGGGATTAATGAAGAATAAGAAATTAACCAATGCCGCTATTTTACTGTTTGGCAAAAACCCACAGAAATTTTTTTTGCAGGCAAGGATAAGGTGCGCGCGATTTAAAGGAGTTATTGAGACTGACTTCATAGATATGAAAATAATTGAAGGTAATATTATTGACCAGGTTGATGAGGCTGAAAAATTTATTTTGACCCACATTAAAAAAGCAGCCAAAGTGGTAATGTTTAAAAGAGAAGAGATGTGGGAATATCCTCCTGATGCTTTAAGAGAGGCAATTGTCAATGCTGTTGCTCACAGGGATTATGAGTGTCCGGGTAATATCAAAGTGGCGGTGCTTGATGACAGGGTTGAAATTACTGATCCAGGAACACTACCAGCACCCTTAACAGCCAAAATGCTTAAGCAAAAACATGATTCAGTGCCGAGAAACAAACTTATTTCAGAAGCATTTTTTCTAATTAAAAATATTGAGCAATGGGGAAAAGGAACAAACAAAATGGTGGAATGGTGTGTTGAACAAGGCCTGAAAGAGCCTGATTTTGAGGAGATCGGTGGTGGATTTATGGTTAAATTTTACGCGCCTGAGGATTTATTGTCACTGATACCTGAAAAAGACAGGATTGATCTTAAACAACTTGGACTAAATAAAAGACAAATAGAAGCGCTGGCTTTAATGCTTAATGAAAATAGAGTGTTCACCAATAAAACTTATAGGGAACGTTTCAAAGTAAGCAATCAAACATGTGTCAGAGATATGAAATTGTTGAATAAATTAGACTTGGCAATAATTGAGGGTAAAGGAAAAAATGTTAAGTATAAGGCAAAATAAAAAATGTCATGAAAGAATAAAAAATGTCATGAAAAATGTCATGAAAAAATTTTAAGAAATCCTTTAATTGGCAAAAGTTTCTTTTTAATAGAAATCGGCATATGTTGCCAATTCATTACAAAAATTTGTAAAAAAATTAATTGACTGGATAGTATTTAACTGTCCTACTATTGACACATAGTTAATTGATATATAAAATTATCATATCTTATGCTATAATATAATTAAAATTTGTATATTAATTTTATCAACATGAGTATAAATAAGTATATATATAATTTTTCTAATTTTTTAAGAAAAATTGGGATTGATTTGCATGAAAAAGATGATATGCGAATAGTTGAAATGCAAAAAAGAATTAAAGAGCTTGGGAAAATAGAATTTAAGATAGAACAATATCCTGATGGATCGTGGACAGCCGAGTCAATAAATATTGACGGTATTATTACTGGCGGGGAAAATACACAGAATATTTCTACTACTATAAAAGATGCAATATTTACTTATTTTGAAATTCCGCCTTATTTATGCGTTGATTCATTATTAAAAGGTGATAACGAGCCAGTTACACTAAAGCAAAACGTGTATGCCTATCCGTAGTTTTTCTGATATTACTCAAGTACAGTGGGAAAAAGCGTGTTTAAAATTAGGATTAAAGATAGAAGCTAAATCTGGAAAAGGCAGCCATGTTCTTGTAAAACATACAAAGACAAATCATAAATATACGATTCAGAAAAATTTACATAAGTTTATAAACATAAAAATATTCAAAAAATTACTTGAATGGGGTTTTGAAGAAGAAGATATTTGGGAAGCGTTAAAATAATTATTAAAGAATCAATTTAGTTCTAATATTAAAATTAAAAATTCAATCTTTGCCTAATATATTGCATGCATAATCTAGTGATGCGGTGATAATGGTAATTATTTGTAACATGATTATATGCCTGTCTTCCCATTTCCTGCCTTAAATTGTCATCTATTAACAGCATCTTGGTGTATTTGGCTAAATCAGGCACGCTGGCTCTATAGGCAAAGGTTTTTGGCTTGTCAAATACGATTTTATGGTCTGAATCAAATCCCATTCCTTCGTAAGCCCACTCCTCTTTTAATTCAATAGTTTCCCCTACTTCGGCTAAAAATCCAGTTTTGCCATGCACAATAGTGTCAACAGGACCGCCTATGTTAATTGAAATACACGGCTTGCCGCATGCTCCGGCTTCCATTTGTATCATGCCAAAGCCCTCTAATCTTGATGGAGCAGCGTAGATATCGCAAGCTGAGAGCAGCTGAGACATAAAGTCATGGGAATACATTCCTGTTAAGTAAATAAATTTGCCTGGATCAAGCCCAAGCTCGTCAATCAAATTATCTTCTTCCCTGTGATGGTCTTCTGCGCAGTCGCTGTCAGAAGCTTTGCAGACATATTTCCAATTTTTAAATTCTTTATCAACTTCAGCCAGCGCTTTTATCATCTCCTGCGCCCCTTTGCTCGTAACATCTCCGCCAACAGTTAGAATCATTTTTTCATAAGGCTGAACGCCTATCATTCTTCTTAGATGCTGTATGCCAGGATCTGACTGAGGTATAGCCTGTATTTCATTTGGATCAAATCCAATTGGAAGAGTTTGGTAATTAGTAACATCAACGCCATCGCGCTTAAAAGTGTGCTTAACCCATTCGCTCGTAGTAAATACTAAAGGCAGTTCGCTTAGTTCTTTGTGATAATTGGCTATCCATCCATTAGCCACAAACCATGGGATTGGCAGTACTCCAGCGCGCTGAGGCGAAAGAACAATATTAGGAGTATATGACCAAGAGCCAATGCCAATTGCAATATCTGGCTTAAATCCGTTTAAGACCCATTGTTTTTGCAAGCTTGGCGCATAATGAGTCGGCATTACCTTAACATCAAGCTCTTGGCCAAGCTCTTTTAAGCCTCTATAGAGGAGATTTCCTTGAATGCTTAAGCCGTCAGGCTCTGGAGGATATGCATGAAGAACAGCTATTTTCATATTTTTATTATTTTAAATCCCTCCGTTTTAGCGCAGTAGTTTACATCAATGCCGTCTAAATCATAACCGTATATTTCAGATACGATTTTCTTTTTAGCATTTAATTCTTCTAAAGTCAATTTTAAAATATAATCAGAATCAGGTTTTGGGCTTAATGTAGTTAAATCAGCTTCTAAATTATCTTTTTTATAATTAAAATAAAAGCCAACTTTTGCTGGCAAAAGTTGGTCATCAATCATTTTAGTTACTGCTCTATGAACTCCGATGTGACGAGGATGGCCATACTCTCCATTAGAGCCGTGAGTGAACAAATAGTCAAAGCTCTGATTAAGATTCTCCTGCGCCATCTTTATTATAACCTCAACAGTCTGTTCAATTGTTAATTTATTATCATCTTCCAGATCAGTGATTATGCTCTTTGCTCCATAATGCTGGCAGACTTTTGCGAACTTTGGGGCTCTATCAGAATCAGAGGCGCGGCATAAAGAGAAAATAGTCCACTGCGCTTTAGGATATTTCATAATCGTCCCTCCCATCCAAATTGTTTCGTCATCAGGATGAGCTACTACCACTAAGGCGCTTTTGCCATCCTCTATCTTAAGTGTCTGCATATTTCTTGTTTAATTGTAGCAACAGAGTTTCTATTTGGCAAGGCTATTGTTATTTGTTATTGTTATTTGGAAAAATAAAATTGAGTTTATCTGCTCAATTTTATTTAAACTGCAAATTTTATTAAAGACTCTCTAATAATGTTGAAATTTGTTTTTCTAACTTTGAAATATCCTGTTTAACAGTTTTCCAAACAATACTTAAATTAATGCCAAAATATTCATGGATTAACATATCCCGCATCCCGCTTATTTCCCTCCAATTAATTTCTAAATGATTTTTTTTAAAATCATAAGGCAGTTTTTTTACTGCCTCGCCAATAATTGCTATTCTTCTAATAACCGCGTCTTGAGTTTTTATATCTTTTAGGAATTTATCTTTAGAAATTTTTTCAATATGTTTATTAATTTCTTTTATGCTTTCTAAAATATGCTCTAAAAAGATTTTAGGATCTTTTTTCATATATTATTTTTTGTTCTTTTAAAATAATATTTTTAAGAAGCGGATGGATGGAATTGTAGGTTAAAAGGTCTATTTTTTTCCCCACCTTATCTTCTAATTCAAATTTTAATTTAACTAAATCCAATAAACTTTTTTCTTTTTTAAATTTTATTAAAAGATCAATATCGCTGTTTTTTTTATTCTCGCCGCGAGCAAAAGAACCAAAAATTGCCGCTTTGGTTACTTCGCGCCGTTTTAATATTGGCAGAATTTTCTTTTTAATATCTTTATTTATCATAATTCTATTATATCATAAAAATTAAAATATCAACAGATTCTGATACAGTCTGTCAAAAAAGGTTGCTGATTTTTCTTTAATTTGTCATAATAAAATATGATAAGTTATATACAAATAATCCCTTAGTTGGAAATAATTTTATACCAATTTAGAATTACATGAATAAAAAAGAAATAAAGGAAACAATTAATTCTCAGCTTCCTTTTTTAAAAGAAAAATACCATATTAAAAAAATTGGATTTTTTGGCTCTGTTGCTAGAGGAGATGGAAAAAGAGAAAGTGATATAGATATTATAGTAGAATTTGAATCTCCAATTGGTTTTTTTGATTTTGTTAGATTAGAGAATTTTTTAGGTGAGATTTTACAGAAAAAAGTTGACTTGGTTTCTAAAAAAGCGCTTAAGCCAGCTATTAAAGAAAGAATACTTAAAGAAACAATTTATGTCTAAGAGAGAAGCTGAATTTTAGTATGAACATAATAACATTAGACAATTATATCTTAATGTCAGCTAGAGCCGCTGACTTGGTTATGGAAATGATTAACAGCAAGCCAGACTGTGTTTTAGCTTTGCCAACCGGAAGAACGCCATTAGGTATGTATGAGGAATTAGTAGAGGAATTTAAGCAGGGCGAACTTAGCTTTAAGCAAGTAAAAACATTTAATTTAGATGATTATGTTAAGGTTCCTAAGAATCATCCAGCCAGTTTTCATAATTATATGAAAAAGAATTTATTTGAACATGTGGATTTTAAAAAAGAAAATATCTTTATGCTGGACGGCACGGCCAGAGATTTAGTTTGGGAATGCGATGATTATGAGAGGTCTGTAAAAGAGGTGGGCGGAATTGATTTAGCTATACTTGGGATTGGTTTAAATGGCCATATTGCCTACAATGAGCCTGGCACAGAATTTGACAGCGAGACCCATGTTGTTGAATTAGCAGAAAGTTCTAAAAAATCAATAACAAAGGATTTTGATGATAACAAAATTCCTGCAAAAGCTATTACAATCGGCATTGGAACTATTATGTCTTCCAGACATATTATTCTTTTAGCAAGCGGAAAAAATAAAAAAGAAATTATTAAAAAAGCTCTGCATAATCCAATAACAGAAGATATCCCTGCCTCTGTTTTGCAAAAACATTCTAATCTTACAGTAATTTTAGACAAGGAGGCATCTGTATAATATGCTTGGAAAATTTAAAAAACAATTATTAAACAAGGGCGAGCTATATTTGAATATCAAAGTTCGCCCTAATGCTTCTAAGACAGAGATAAGGCAGGTTATGGATGAGACTATTAAAATTAATATAGCAGCTCCTGCTGTTAAAAATAAGGCTAATCAAGAGCTAGTTAAGTTTTTAGCTAAGGAATTTGCAATTTCTAAGAATAATGTTAAGCTAATTTCTGGGATGGGAGAGCCTAGGAAATTAGTCAAACTTATTAAATAACTTTATGGTTAGCCATAAATCTCCACTGGCTGACAGAATCCGGCCAAATGATTTAAGAGATTTTGAAGGACAGCCAGAAATTACTAGCCCAGACAAGCTTTTAACCAAAGCTTTGGATAATAATAATTTGCCCTCGCTGATCTTTTGGGGGCCTCCTGGAACAGGTAAAACTACATTAGCCTTGATTATTGCTAGTAAATTAGAGGCTGAATTTATCCGTTTTTCTGCTGTTACTGAAGGCGTTAAGGATTTGCGCCAGGTGATTGACAAAGCTAGGTCTAATCGCTTATTCGACAAGCAGACTATTTTATTTATTGATGAGATTCATAGATGGAATAAGGCTCAGCAAGACGCTCTTTTGCCGCATTTGGAAAATGGCACGATTATTTTGATTGGAGCTACTACAGAAAACCCTAGTTTTGAAATTCGCAGCGCTTTGCTGTCTAGGGTCAGAATAGTTGTTTTAAATCCTTTAAAGCCAGATGATTTGATTAGTATTCTTCAAAGAGCTATCAAAGACGAAGAACATGGCCTAGGCCAGCTCAAATTAGACATAAATGAAGATAATT
Source organism: bacterium (assembly GCA_043813955.1). Lineage (GTDB taxonomy): Bacteria > Patescibacteriota > Patescibacteriia > Patescibacteriales > Patescibacteriaceae > JBDRKN01. Next base: position 28,552 of record JBDRKN010000006.1, read on the forward strand.
TAAAATTAATTGCCAATTTATCAAACGGCGATGGCCGGGTAGCCCTTAATATTTTAGAAGCTGCTAGCCTGCTCAGTTCTGAGATTAATCAGGAAGTAATTGTTGAAGCAGCTCAAAAAATCAGTTTGCAGCACGACAAAACTGGCGAAAATCATTACAATCTAATCTCTGCCTTGCATAAAGCCATGCGTGGTTCTGACGCCAATGCTAGCCTCTATTGGCTGGCTCGTATGATAGAAGCAGGCGAGGATCCACTATATATTGCCAGGCGCTTAATCAGGTTTGCTTCAGAGGATATTGGCTTAGCTAATTCCCAAGCGCTAAATCAAGCCGTAGCTGTTTATAATTCTTGCCGATTTATCGGTTTGCCGGAATGTAAAGTTAATTTAGCTCAAGCCGTAGTCTATATGGCAAAGTGTCAGAAGTCTAATAAGCTATATACTGCATATAGTCAGGCTGCAGCTGAAGCTGTTCAAACAGGGGATTTGCCAGTGCCCCTGCACTTGCGCAATGCTCCGACTAATTTGATGAAAGATTTAGGCTATGGCAAGGATTACAAGTATAGTCCAAACTTTAACTATCAGGAAGAACAGGATTATTTTCCAAAAGAGTTGAAAGACAAAAAATATCTTTAAATACATGAAACAGTCAAATAATAATTTTAAGGGGGTTTTTATTTTAACCAAAATATTATTAATTATAGCTTGGTGTTTGTTGATTATTGCAATTATGACCAAGCCTTTTGATTTGCCAGATGATTTAGAGCCTAAATTTACATTATATGACAAAATTGTTCACATTATTATGTTTGGAGGACTCACAATGTTATGGCTATTGCTTTGGCAGGAATTTAAATGGTTTGTTTTTAAAAAAGGAGCTTTCTTATCCATAGGCTTTGCTTTTTTCTTTGCCTATTCTATGGAATACTTGCAGCAATTTATACCAGGACGAATGTCAAATCTTTTAGATTTGGCTTTTGGAGCCTTAGGGATGTTCATATCAGTACTCCTCTATTATCTCTATTTTTATAATCCAAAGCCTAAATTATTGCTTCATATTTGTTGCGCAACATGCGGAACTTATGTAAGCCAGCTTCTTTCTAATGAATTTCGCGTTTCTTTATTCTATTACAATCCAAACATTTATCCAAAAGAAGAAAAAGAAAAAAGACTGGCTGAAGTAAAGAAGATTTCTAAAAAGTTTAAATATCCATTAATAATTGGAAAATATGATCATAGAGCTTGGTTAAAAGCTGTTAAAGGCCATGAGCATGATTTAGAAAAAGGAGAGCGCTGCCATATTTGTTATGAATTTCGCTTAAACAAAACAGCTAAGCTGGCGAAAGAAAATAGGTTTGGATATTTTGCAACTACATTGAGCGTTAGTCCGCATAAATTAGCTAAGGTGATTAACAAAAAAGGAGAAGATTTAGCCAATGAATTTGATTTAAAGTTCTTGGCCAGAGATTTTAAAAAACAGGACGGATTTAAAAAGGCAATGGAAATTTCAAAAAAATTTGGCTTTTATCGCCAGGATTACTGCGGATGCGAGTTTAGCA
>JBDRKN010000007.1:0-4138 GCA_043813955.1 bacterium
ATAGATGGATATAAAACTGATGTTTCTACTGCGCGAACTAATATAAATACAGCCGTTGATAATTTAGCTACGGCTGATGAAAAATTAACAACTGCTGAATCAGCATTAACTTTGGCTGAAAACGAACTTGTCTTGCAAAAAGTCGGTTCTACTTTTGAACAAATTATTGCTCAAGAAGCCCAGGTTGAATACGCTCAGGCCAGCGTTAATAATTATAAAGCTATGCTTTCAAAAACAGTTTTGCGTTCTCCAATTGAGGGTATTGTTATAAAACAAGATATTAAAGCAGGAGAGTTTGCTTCGACTCAATCAATTCTTATTTCTATTATTTCAGACAAACAATATCAAGTGGAAGCCAATATTCCAGAAGCTGATATTGCTAAAGTAATTATAAATGATATTGCTCGGATAACATTAGATGCTTATGGAGATGATGTGGTTTTTTCAGCTAAGGTTATAAAAATTGATCCAGCTGAAACGGTTATTGAAGGCGTTTCTACATATAAAACAACTTTAGAATTTGAGAATGAAGATAATCGTATAAAATCTGGCATGACAGCTAATATTGATATTATGACTGGGAAGGCTGAAAATGTGATTTTTGTTCCACAAAGAGCAGTCATACAAAATAATGGAGATAAAATTATAAGGGTTGTTGATTCTTCGAAAAGCTCAGGGCAGGAAATTAAAGAAGTTAAAGTAGAAACAGGATTGAGAGGTTCAGATGGTAATATCGAGATTAAAAGTGGAATTAACGAAGGAGATAGAATTATTACTTTTATGAAATAATGATTTAAAATAATGGCAGTTATTGAGGCAAAAGATTTAGAAAAAACTTATTATAGTGAGGGTACAGAGACCCGCGCTTTGCGCGGGACTAGTTTTAAAATTGAAACCGGTGATTTTGTGGCTATTATTGGTCCATCTGGTTCGGGCAAATCAACTTTGCTTCATATTTTAGGTTTTCTTGATAAACATACTGCTGGAGATTATAAGTTTGACGGCAAGGGTTTTGACGATTATTCAAAAATCGAAATTGCGCATGTACGCAATAAAAAAATGGGTTTTGTTTTTCAGGCGTTTAATCTTTTGCCGCGCACAACAGTTTTAGACAATGTTAAATTACCTTTGCTTTATTCAGAGATTAAAGAATCAATGTGGGATAAAATTGCTAAAGATGCAATAGAGTCTGTAGGACTTTCTCATCGTATTAATTATGAATCATCTCAACTTTCTGGCGGGGAAAAACAGCGCGTGGCCATTGCTCGTGCTTTAGTAAATGATCCACAAATTATTTTTGCTGACGAGCCCACTGGCAATCTTGATTCCAGATCAGGGCAGTCCATCATTGACATTCTTAAAGATCTTAATGAAAATAAAAAACATACTATTATTTTAATTACGCATGAATTGGAAATTGCTAAACAGACCAAAAGGATTATAAAAATGCTTGATGGAGAAATAGAATCAGATAAGCGCTTATGAAAATTAAGCATACTTTTAAAATAGCTATAACCGGTTTGAAAACGCACAAATCGCGTTCTATTTTAACTATTCTTGGCATTGTAATTGGCATTACTGCCATTATTATGATTATGTCTTTGGGTGCTGGCGCGCAAAATCTTATTCTTTCAGATATACAGAGTCTAGGCGCTAACACAATTGTTGTTATGCCGGGCAGAGAACCTAAGGGGCCAACAGATCCTTCGGCCATAGAATCTCTTTACAGCGAATCTCTAAAAGAAAGGGAATTGGAAGCTCTTCAGAAAAAATCTAATGTGCCTAAGGTTAAAGAAATTATGCCTATTGTTTTTAGTGTGGAAACTATTTCTTATGAGGGCGAAACTTTTAGGCCGACGATTTTGGGATGTTCTGATTTATTTGCCAAAATCTTCAATATTTATCCAGAACAAGGAAGTTATTTTACTGATGAACAAATTAAATCAAAATCCAAAGTTGTTTTGATTGGTTCAAAAACTAAAGAAGAATTATTTGGTGAATCGAATGCTATTGGCCAGAGAATAAAAATTAAAGATCAGAACTTTGAAGTGATTGGCATTTTCCCGCCCAAAGGCCAAGTTCTTTTTATTAATGCCGATGAATCAGTTATGACGCCATATACTACTGCACAACAATATATTTTCGGCATCAAGCATTTTAATCGTATTATTATTCAGGTGGAATCTGATGTTGATGTAGCGCGCACGGTTGAAGATATAGAAATTACTTTGCGCAATCTTCATAATATTGATGATCCTGATAATGATGATTTTTTTGTTTCTACTCAGGCTGAGATTGCCAGTACAGTGGAAACAGTGACTGGCGTGCTTACTCTTTTTCTGGCTACTGTCGCTGCTATTTCTTTAATTGTAGGAGGAGTTGGAATTATGAATGTTATGTTAGTTTCTGTGACAGAAAGAACGCGCGAGATTGGTTTACGCAAATCTTTAGGCGCTACTGAAAAAGATATTTTATATCAGTTTTTAATAGAGGCCATAACTATTACCGGGATAGGTGGTGTAATTGGAATTTTATTAGGATCCGGACTTTCTTTTATTGTCACTTTAGGCTTGAGTTATTTTATGAGCACTGACTGGGCATTTTCGTTTCCGATTAACGGCGCGCTTTTAGGATTAGGTGTTTCAGTTTTAGTTGGATTGGTTTTTGGTATTCAGCCAGCTTATAAAGCTTCTAAAAAAAGTCCCATTGAAGCTTTAAGATATGAATAAATTATGACTATTAAACATACATTTGCAATCGCTTTAAAGAATTTGAAGATAAATAAATCACGGTCAGCGCTGACTATTCTTGGTATTGTTATTGGCGTGACCGCTATTATTATCATTATGTCTTTAGGCAGTGGCGCAAAAGATTTGATTGCTGGAGAAATTACTTCTTTGGGCGCAGATATTATTTGGATTGAGCCTGGTCGGGAGCCAACCGGACCAACTGGTTTTACAGAAACTGCTCTTTCTAATACTTTGAAAGCTAAAGATATTGAAGCATTACAAAGGATTGAAAACGTGTCTGGATTAGCTGACATTGCGCCTTCGGTTTTAGTGACTGGTTCTGTTTCTTATGCTGGAGAAACATATCGGCCGTTTATTTTTGGCTGGTCTGCAGAATTTTTCGGCAGGGTTTTTAAAATTATTCCGGAGCAAGGATATTATTTTGATGAATCTGCTATTCGCAACAAAGAACGAGTGGCTGTAATTGGAGCTAGGGTTAAAGAAGAACTTTTTGGAGAGTCTGATGAAGTGATTGGTAAAACCATAAAAATAAATAATGACCGATTTAAAGTGGTAGGATTATTGCCGGATAAGGGACAGATTTTCTTTGTTGATATTGGTGAATATGTGATTATTCCTTATACTACGGCCCAAACTTATCTTTTGGGAATCGATTATTATAATGAAGTTTGGGCTCAAGTTAAAAATGTTGATTTAATTCCTTCAACTATTGAAGATATAAAAAGGACTTTACGCGAACGGCATAATATAACTAATCCAGAAAAAGATGATTTTTATATTTTAACTCAGCAGAACTTATTAGATCAGGTTGGCAGTATTTTAGACATTTTAACAGCTGCCATCGCTACTATTGTTGCCATTTCTTTAGTAGTTGGTGGAGTTGGCGTGATGAATATAATGTTAGTTTCTGTGACAGAAAGAACGCGTGAAATCGGTTTACGCAAATCTTTAGGCGCTACTGAAAAAGATATTGTTATGCAGTTTTTAATTGAATCCATAATTTTGACATTATTAGGGGGTGTAATAGGAGTTATCTTAGGTGTAGTTTTGTCTTATGTTTCAGTTATTATTTTTACTCAAGTTATGAATGTTTCTTGGACATTTAATTTTCCGTTTTTTGCCGTTTTTCTCGGTTTTTTTGTTTCAGCTGTGGTTGGATTAAGTTTTGGAATTTATCCAGCCCGCCAAGCAGCTAAAAAGAGCCCTATTGAAGCCTTGAGATATGAATAATATCGTGATATAGTAGCAATATAATAAATAGTGTCGAATCATAAAAATTAATTAATTAATTTTAAATTATGGAACAATATCTTACGCAAAACTGGTGGATTATATTGCTTCTTTCTCTCTGGGTTTTGCCATGGAAAGGAGTAGCTTTATGGAAATCA
>JBDRKN010000008.1:0-48380 GCA_043813955.1 bacterium
TAATGACGGCCAAGAAGATTGTGATAATGATGATTTGAATAATACAAGCTGTACTGACCTCTTTTATGATGAAGAAAATCAATACAAATATCAATATGGCACCCTGGGCTGTAACGGCAGCTATGGCTGTACATTTGATACTAGTAATTGCGGTTATTGCGGTGATGATGATGTTGATAGTCAATATGGCGAGCAATGTGAATTGCCGAATACTGTAAATAATGACTATTGTGACCAAGCTGAATCAATATGTGAAAGTGAAAGAGATAATGAAGGAAGCCCTAATAGTAAAAAAATACAATATAGAACCAATGACTATGGGTCATGTGATGGAAATTGCGGATGTTATAATGTATGGAAAAATCCTATATGCGTGAAAGACGCATGTGGCGCAGACTGCGGAGAAGATTCTCATTGCAGAACTGATGATAATCGCAATGTTTGTATAGATAATTGCGAATGCAGAGGTTGCGGTTCAGCTGATGGAAATGATTATACAGCAACTTCATTTTATAACGATGATGTTCGAAATATTTTGTGCGAATTAGGAGGTACGCCCACAATTACTAATTGGGAATGGAGCTGTGATTATGGCGATGGAAATGTAGTTGAGGGTTGCTACGCTAATGAGGTTAAGTGCGCAACGCCTCCTGAAGGAGGAAATTATGTTTCAGTTATAAGCTTAGTAGCTGCTGGCGATAGATGTACTGCGGGAACACCAAGCTATCCAACTGAAGAAAACAACAATACTCCTGATAATGATGACGATGATTTTTTTAGCTGGAATTGCACAGATGATTTAGTAAATTCAATAAGTTGTAACGCCAGACATTTAAAGTGCAATGAACCAGAGCCAAACGGCGAATATTATGGCAATGACGGAGAATTTGTGGATAGTATTAATAGGTGTAATTTAGGCGATAATCCATTTGTTGATGATTATGATCAAGAGGGCGATGATGATTTATGGAGTTGGTATTGTAAAGACGATAGAAATCAAAGAACTGAACGTTGCGAAGCTTATAAATTAAAATGCGCTACGCCTCCGCATAATAAAGCCTATACCAATCAAGATAATTTTGAACAAGGGAATGTTGAATGCGAGATAGGTTTAGATGATAGAATATTTTGTACAGGCGTATGTAATGATTCAAGTCGAGAAGTAGAAATATCATATGATAATGAAGATGGCTGGAGTTGGGCATGCGGAGATGAGTCATGCTCTGCTGATTTAGTTGATTGCGGAAATTATGATGGAGATAAATATATTCAATCTTCATGGAATGACCTGCCTAAAAATGACAGCGCTGATTTTTGTACTGCAGGCAGCATTTCAAGCATAAATAATTTATGTTATGACCATGATTATAATAATGGTGCTGGCAGGCAGATTCCTTGTACAGATTCTAGCGCTGATTATCCCGGCCTTATAGACGGCTGGGGCTGGAAATGTACTGGAGATGGCGGTGATGATGATTATATAGACTGTTCAGCAGATAGAATAGGTTGCGGGATTGCGCATGCGCCAAATGCTAAAGAATATTCTGGGGCAGATGAAGCTGGAATATATTATGATGATTTATCTGATGGAGATGATCCTGAAAAAGAGGGTTCATACCGAGAAGACAGTGAACTTATTAATAGTAATCGTCGGTGGAAGTTATGCACTAGTGAATCCGCAGTGAATGTTAGTGTTAATGATAATAACAAAGGTAAATGGGAATGGGTTTGCGGCACTGATGATAACGGTAATACAGAAGACTGTGAGGCCAGACATAGTTGCGTTTTAGCTATAGAAAATGAAGATGGCGCAAATTATGCAGAATATGAAACTGTTTATTTTGGAAATATAAATAGATGTTGGACAGCAGAGGATATAGCAGACCCATATTCTGATGATAGTTTTGAATATGGCTGGGATATAGCTGTTCAGATTAGCCACGCAGACAGGCGGAAAGAATGGCCTAGATGTGATGAATACGAAGAATGGATTGATTGTGGATATCAACATTGTAAGCATTGTATTTATTATAATCAGTCGCATCAAGGAGCTTGTCCAGATGGCTGGCATGTGCCTGATGATAATGAATGGCATGCTTTAGAAGATGCTTTAGATAGTGGTTTGTGCGATGGAAGCCGTGATGATAATGCATATGATTGCTCTCCTGCTGGCAGTACAGATGATAATTTAAGAGATTGGATTACTTTTGACGCAAAACCAAATAATGAAAATACTGATAATAATGGTACAAAATTTTGGACTAAGCGAGGTTTTATAACCAATAATCTCGAATTTAATTGTTACTCACCGCCACTGCCATATTTCTGCCGTAAAAGTCCATATTATTATGAGACTGAAGATAGAGACAGCGATGGCACTGATAATGAAATCGGACGCATGAAAGATGCAGGCTATTATAGTACGCAGACTAGCCATTATTTGCGCTGTGTTAGTGATATAAGTGGTACTACTATTTATCCAGGAGGCGGATGCATAGGCTATGGCTGTTATTTTAGCGATATTTAATACAGATTATATAAAAAGAGGCGGATATTTTCGCCTCTTTTAGTTTGTCCCAATGCGTATTTTATGGTATTATATAGTTAAGCTAGCATTAACTGCTTAATTTTGTTATGAAAAAAAAATCTAACAATCAAGAATTTTTAGAATTTTTAAATCGCAAGTATGGCAGCAAGGATTCTGATAACGATGGTATCTATGACGAGGTAGAACAAATCATAGGCACTGATCCGCGAAATTATGATACTGACAATGACGGCATTAGCGATGGCGATGAAATAATTTTAAACAGAAATCCTTTAGGAACAGGAAGGTTAAAAGATTTTTTTACACCGCATGAGGGTAATAATTATAAGCCAGAAGCTTTGCACCCCCAGCGTATTTTTTTCTATGGCTTTAGCGCTATTTTAATTAAATTAGTAGTTATTATTTTTGTTTTAGGATTCCCTATTATCGCGTGGTTAAGCCCGGATATTTTATATGAGCAAAGCCAAAAAATTATAGATTTGACTAATAAAATTAGACAAAATTTGGGAGTTGAACTTGTTATTAAAAATAGTGTATTAACTAATGCAGCCTATGCTAAAGCTCAAGACATGTTAGTAAATCAATATTTTGCTCATATTGGACCTGATAATAAAGGAGTGGCTGATTGGCTTAAATATGTTAAATATAATTATGCAGTAGCTGGAGAGAATTTGGCCATTGGCTTTGCTGGCGCAGAAGAAGTTGTAGGTGCATGGACAAATAGCAAAACCCATTACGCTAATTTAATTGATCCTGATTTTTCTGAAATAGGCGTTGGAATGGTTGCTGGAATGTATAATAATAATGAAACAACATTAATTGCGCAGTATTTTGCTCATCCAAGTTATCTGATTCCTCAAAATGATAGCGCTGTTGACGAGGATAACGCATCTGTGGCATTATTAACTCAGCAAGTTGCTTTGCCAAGAGTAAAAAATTTGGTTGCAGATAATGTTCTTGCAACTAAGAGGACCATGGAAGAAGATGAAGATGACAATGAACCGCCAGTTATTGATTATTCACAAACCAAGCTTGAAATGAACAATCCAGCCGGCCAAGATACAGTTATTGTCAGATTTTCTACAAAGCTTAGCGATGATACAATATTAGCAGAATTAAGTTTTGATAATTACAAAATAAATTTGCAAAAAGAAGAAAATAATATATGGTCCGGATCTGCTATTATTGTTGATAAAAAATCTTTTAATACTATAGTTTTAGCTAATTTATTAGTTAAGGATTATAATGAGAATAGCGCTATTTATGATATTGACTGGGCAGATGCTGTGCCGATAAAATCATCTTTAGCAGGCCAATATTTCTTTTTAAAGTCGCATCCGGCAAAGTATATCAAGTCATTATTTGAAATAAGCTCTTTGTTTTTTAAAATTATTTTAGCCTTGGCTGTTTTAGCCCTTGGGCTGAATGTATTTATTGAAATTAAAAAACAGCATCCAAAATTAATTGCTTCGTCAATGGCTTTAATTGCGTTATTAGTATTGCTAATTGTGTTTTAAATAATATATAATTAAATCAATTACTTTGTTTTTACAAAGTTTATATCAAACATATGGAAAGCAATAAATTAAAAACAATTATTCTCTTCTTAATTATCGGCATTGTTATAGGATACTTTGCTAATAATTTGTTTAACAATACATATAAGGATGGATGGGAAGCGGCTCGGCAGAAGTTAGCTATTAACAGAGGAGAAGAAAGTCAGGTTTTGTCTCTTAGCGGTGCTGTAAAAGAAATTGATGGCAATAAAATTATTATTACTGCTTCGTTGCTAAATCCGCTTGATGATGAAGATTTGATGACTAGAATTATTAAGGTTAATAAGGATACGGTTATTAAATTAAAAGAAACTAAGACATATAAAGATTGGTTTGATAAAGATACATATTCTGAAATAACATTGCTGGAAGAGCAAATGGATAATTCTAGCACTAGGGAAGAAGCTTTTTCTATAAGAAAAGAGATAGACAAGTTAAAAGCTGATGCTAATGAGATTAAAAGAGGTGAAATAGATAAATTGCAAGAGAAAATGAGAAAAATAGATTCTAATGACACAGAGGCGAGAGGCAAAGTTATGCAGGAAATAATTGATTTGTCTTCTGGTTTTAAATATACTGATATCAGCATTGAACAAATTGATGCTAATCTTGGCATTACAGTAGAAGCGGAAAAAGACATTTCACGATTAAAGGAATTCACTGCATCTAAAATAGAAGTTAGAAAATAGATTAAGATATAATTATAAAACCTCTATCAGGAGGCTTAAGATAGAGTTAATTAAGTTTTAAATTATGAAAAAATCATTATTATTAATCGCATTATTATTAATCTGCTTTAATACAGCCAAGGCAGAAGATGAGATTGCTGACCGTTTGTCAGGCAAAACCTTGGTAGCTGCTGAATCTCATGGTGAAATTTGGTATGTTAGTCCAGAAACAAAGGAGCGCCATTACTTAGGCAAGCCAGCTGATTTTTTAACAGCTATGAGAAAATTAGCATTAGGAGTATCTAAAAAAGATTTTGATTCTTTTAATGGCAAAGCTCCAAAAAGATTATCAGGAAAATTTTTACTGCTGGTTGGAGAAAACGGAAAAATAGCCTATGTTAATCCAAAAGATTTAAGCATTTATAAATTTAATAATGTTAATGAAGCAATCGAAACTATAAAAGGATTATCTTTAGGAATTAATAATGTAGATTTAAATAAAATCAGTCTGCATAACGCTGTTATAGAAGAAAATAATGCTGATGATAATTCATTAATTGGGCGCTTAAAGAAAATTGCAGAGGATTTTGTTAATAATAATTTACTTCAGGAAGGCAATACAGCTATAGTAGAAAGCATTAAGCCTGTTTATGGGCTTTATGAATTAAAAATTAAAATCAGCAATCGCGATGATTTAGCTGTTTCATATATTAGCAATGATGGAAAAAAATTCTTTCCTCAAGCCTTGGACATTATTGATTCAGCTCCAGCTGAAACAAATAATTCTGATAATAATACGCAGGATAAGCCAATCATTGAATTATTTGTCATGAGCCATTGCCCATATGGAACGCAGATGGAAAAAGGCATCTTGCCTGCAGTTAAAGCATTGGGAGACAGCATTGATTTTAATATAAAGTTTGTTGATTATATCATGCATGGCAAAAAGGAGATAGATGAGCAGTTAAACCAATATTGCATTCAAGAAGAGCAGACTGATAAATTTATTGATTATTTAAATTGTTTTCTCAAGGCAGGCGATGGAGAAGCTTGTTTAGCTGAAATAAATATAGACACAGATAAATTAAAAATTTGCGTGTCTAATGCTGATGAAGAATATGGAATCAGCGCTGGTTATGAAGATGATTCCACTTGGCTTAGCGGACGTTATCCAGAGTTTAACATTCATAAATCAGAAAATACTAAATATGATGTTTCTGGCTCTCCAACATTGATTTTAAATGGGGAAAAGGTTTCAACAGGCCGTGATTCAGATAGTTTATTAGCTACTATTTGTAATGGATTTATTACTAAGCCGGCTGCATGTAATCAGAGTATTTCCAGCAGTGTTCCTGGCCCTGGCTTTGGCGCAGGAACCAGCGATAGCAGCGCAGGAGGATGTGGTAGTTAAATTGAGATATAAAATATGAAAATTTCCAAGCCTATATTTGGGAATTTTCATTTTAAGCTATTTTTTGGTATAATATGAGTATGGCTAAAAAGATAAAGAAAAAGAAAGTTTTAATAGTAGAGGATGATATTTCAATGTCCAAGGCATTGAGTTTTAGCTTGGCTCAGGAAGGTTTTGATATAAAAACCATATTTAATGGTGAAAATGTGGTATCAAAGGTTAATGAAGAAAACTTTGATTTAATTTTGCTTGATCTTGTTATGCCAAAGGTCGATGGCTGGCAGGTATTTCAGGATGTTCATGATAATAATATTACCACTCCAATTATGGTAATATCCAATCTTGGCCAGGAACATCATATTAAGAGGGCTAAAGATTTGGGCGCAGTAGATTATTTTATTAAATCAACGTCTAGCTTAGCTGATATAATTGAGAAAATAAAGAAGTTTTTTAAATAATATGGCCAGGAAAAAAGAAAAGGTAGATACTATAATTGTATCTGACATTCATCTTGGTTTTAGGTTTAGCAGAGTTAAAGAATTCTTGGAAATTTTAAAAAGCTATGATTTTGAGCGCTTAATCCTTAATGGAGATATTTTTGAAGATTTAAATTTTAATAGCCTGACAACTGAACATTGGCAGGCTTTATCTTATTTGAGACAATTATCTCAGGCAAAAAAAGTAATTTGGATTGTTGGGAATCATGACGGCAGGGCTGAAACTCTGTCGCATTTAATCGGGGTTGATGTGTATACTAAGTTTACTTGGTGGTCAAATGGAAAGAAATTTTTAGCAATACACGGACATCAGTTTGACAGATTTATGCATGAGAATATTTTTATCAGCAAGATTGCTGAATTTATATATATAGTAATTAAGAGAATAGAAAGCCGCAGCAAGCTTATTAGCGGCTGGATAAGAAAAAACAACCGCAATTGGCTGCGCATATCTGATGATGTTGCTAAGCGAGCTGCCCGTTATGCTAAGCTAAGGCGCGTTAATTATATTTTCTGCGGCCATACTCATATAGCAGTTCATAAAAAAATCAAAAAAATTCATTATTATAATAGCGGTTGCTGGACAGAATACCCGTCTAATTATATTACAATTAAAAAATCAAAGGTTAAGCTGCATGAGGTAAAATAAACAGAATAACTGCTATAGCAGGCAGTTTTTTGTATGTCTATTTATTAAATCTTTTTTTGCCTAAGTAGATTTTGTAAGCGTCTATATATGAATAGTTATATATTGAAATAGACTTAATGGCCTTGGCCATGCGAACAGCTTTGTCAAATGACTGCTGATGAATATTGCGTCCTGTAGCACTGCCTTTGGCGCCATAAGCAATTTGCTGGCTCAGTTTTTTAAGAAAAGCCTTTGGTTCAATTGAACTTCCGCCTGAAAAAATTACTCCTGTGCGTCCGGCTGCGTTAATAATTTCATGAATTTTAGCTTTGCTTGATTTTGCCGGATAGCTAAGCTTTACAAAGTCAGCTCCTAAGCATGCGGCTACTCCTGCGGCGCCGGCAATTAAATGGCTGTCTTTTTCATTATCAACAGCCTTGCCCCTTGGATAGACCCAGAGTACTGTAATAAGGCCATGTTTGTGAGCTTTATAGATAACTTTAGATGCTTCAGCAAGCATATCTGCTTCAAATTGGCTGCCAAGATAAATAGTATAGCCAATGCCAATAATTTTAAGACGGCTGTTTTTTTGAAATTCAACCGCTTCATCAACTGTATTAATTAATTTGCTGACAGGATCCTGAATTTTAGTTTCAACTAAATCAGTTTTACTGTTAAGCTTTATCAGATACGGTATCTGTTTGTAATTAGAGCCATAGTTAGCAAGCAGTCCCAGCTGGGTTGCCATTACTCCTACTTTTGCCTTTTTGGCAATTTTAAACAAATGTTCTGGATTAGCATCATCAATATGCGCATCTCTTCCATAGAAGTCATCATTCAGATGTTCAATTTTCTGATCAGCCGCAAACAGCATTAAACGACCGTTTTTCTGCGTAGCCAGTTTAAAGTTTTTGTAGTATCTGGCTTTATTTTGAGCAGACACTGTCAAAGGAATATTAACTTTAGCCATAAATAAGGAATTAGTTTTATATTAATTATATTATACCATAATTTTAAAAAACGTGGTATAAATTTGCATAAATGTTTTATTTTAATTATTATGTGAATAAGAAGTTAAATGGACGGTTAATTATTTGTATAGTATAATATTTATATATAATTATATTTTATGAAAGTAATTAAATTTGGCGCAGCATGGTGTGCTGGATGCCTTATAATGAAGCCAATTTGGGAAGAGATTGAAAATGAAAGAGCTTGGCTCAAAACCGAGTATTATGATTATGATGAGAATCAGGAAATAGCCGAGCAGTATAGTGTAGATGAAAAACTGCCCACCTTTATTTTTCTAGACAAAAATGAGCAGGAGATTATGCGTTTGCAAGGAGAAATTTCTAAAAAAGAATTAATTAAAATCATTGAAGAGTATAAAGATAAATAAAATGTTTAAAAGATTTGGTTTAACAATAATTAGCCTATTTTTTTTATGTCTGCCAATGTTTGCCCTGGCTAATGAAGAGAAAGTAGATATTTATTTGTTTTGGGCAGAAGGCTGTCCCCATTGTTCTGATGAAAAAGAATTTTTAAATGATTTGTCTAAGAATAAAGAATACAAGAATGTTTTAGAGCTTCATTATTATAATATGAGCGAGCAGGGCAGCTTGCAGGCCCTTAAGATGTTTGCCCAAAAATTGGATTTTAAAGTTTCTGGTGTTCCAGTTACTGTTATTAAAGATTGGTATACTATTGGGTTTAATAATGATGATACTACTGGGGAGGAAATAAAAGAACAGATTAATAATTTATTAAATAATTCTGATCCTTCTGATGAAGACAATATTAATTTGCCATTAGTTGGATCAATTGATTTAAAATCCTGGTCATTGCCAGCGCTGACTATACTTATCGGATTTCTTGACGGATTTAATCCATGCGCAATGTGGGCCTTGCTGTTTTTAATCAGCTTGTTGCTTGGTATGAAAAACACTAGGAGGATGTGGCTGCTTGGTTCAGTCTTTATAATCGCTTCAGCTCTAGTTTATTTTATATTCATGGCTGCATGGCTTAACTTTATTTTATTCATAGGCTTGGTAATCTGGTTTAGAATTTTGATTGCTGCAGTATCTTTGGCTGGCGGAGGATTAAATTTAAGAAAATTTTGGAAAAATAGGGGTGGCGGATGCGAAATAGCAGAAAAAGAAAAAAAGCAAAAAACCTTTGCTAGATTAAAAGAAGTTGTTAGAAAAAAACAATTATGGCTTGCTTTAGTTGGAATTATTGCTTTAGCCTTTACGGTTAATTTAGTAGAATTGATTTGTTCTGCTGGCTTGCCGGCTGTTTATACGCAAATACTAGCAATGAATGATTTATCTGTTTTACAATACTATGGCTACATTTCTTTATATATATTTTTTTTCATGCTTGATGACTTATTTATCTTTTTTATAGCAATGACCACATTGCGCTTGACTGGAATTAGCACTAAGTATTCTAGATGGTCAAGCTTGATTGGAGGCATTTTAATGATTATTATCGGCCTGCTTTTGCTGTTCAAGCATGAGTGGCTGATGTTAGGATAAGAAAAAACAGCCCTAATGAAGGCTGTTTTTTTGTATAAATTATTTCTTTTTGGCCTGCCTCTTTTCCTATTAGATTTTTTATTCTCTTTCTGCAGAATCTGAGTAGCTTGTTTAAGAGTTTTTTGAATTTTAACCATATCCTTGGTGATTTCTTTTTTCTGCTCTTCTTCTTGTTTCTCTTCTTTTTTCTTTTCTTCTTTCTTTACTTTTATTGTAATAACATTTTTTATTTCATAAAAATCCATTATAGAGAAAACAATTAATGAAGCAAATGTAATTCCCAAAAGGTTGAGGGAGAATAGGCTGACTGACTTAACAATGAGGACCCAGTTGAAAAATGAAATGCCAATTCCGAAGATAGCCAAAGGCGGTATTAATGAAACAGCAATAGCCACGCCTGGAAGGATATCTGACATGCTTGGACGGCTTGAAGCATATGCAGCGGCTATGCCTGATAAGAAAGCTATTATAAAATAGATTAGGGAATGATCAGCTACGGCCATTATTTCAATAGTCAGCTGCCTGTCAATCATTATGAATGAGATAAAAATTGAGATGGTTATTATAGTAAGTATTGTCTGTATAATTATCCAGATTGAATTGCGCATCAGCTTGTAATCACTGACTACCACTCCCATGCCTAAGCTTAGAATAGGATATAGGACTGGAGCAATCAACATGCCGCCAATAACAATAGTTTGATTGCCGATTAGCAGGCCTAATGTAACAATAATCGTAGAAATGCCCAGCATTAAAAAGAAGCCAATATTTGGGCTGCTGGCCTCAAATAGCTTATTGAAAAATTTCTTTTTATCTTCTTTGGTAATTTTAATTGTTTGATCTACCATAACTTAAATTAACTAATTTATTTAGTTATTTATATTATAACACATTTTTAAATAAAGAGAAAATTATTTTTCCAAATGGATTGTTTGTGTAGGAAAGGCCATAGCAATCTTAGCTTTCTCAAATTCTTCCTTAATTTTAAAGTTGATTTCCTGCTGTACATCCATATACTTGGCATATTCCTGGCCTTTAACATAATAGACAATTTCGTAAATCATGGCAGAATCTCCAAATATTTTAAAATGCACTCTGTCTAATCTTGCATCTCTGGTTTTTTTTATAACCCCTGCAATAATATCTGGGATTTGCTTGGTTTTAATGAGATTAGTATTATATTCTACTCCTAATTCAAAAGCAACACGGCGTTCTGTTATTTGCTGGAAATTATTAATCCTTGCTGATGTAAGCTCCTTGTTAGATATAATCAGCTGTTCGCCTTGCATAGAAATTAGCCGCGTAGTCTTGATGCCAATTTTTTCCACTGTGCCAGAATCTTTATCCACAGTAATAAAGTCTCCGACAATAAAAGGCTTGTCCAAATAAATAGCAAAAGAGCTGAACAGATCGCTCAAAATATTCTGCAAAGCCAGAGCTACGGCTATGCCTCCAATACCCAGGCCTGCTATTAGAGAAGTAATGTTAACTCCAAGATTGGACAGTATCATTAGCAAGCCAAAAAACCAAAGAATAATTTTGCTGATTCCTGACAAAAGCTGTATCATAGAACGGGATTGCTTGTCAGACGTTAGTTTTTTATTAACAACATGATCAATTAAAATCTGCACTGATTTTATAACCAGCCCTGTGATCCAGATGATAAGGATGACATCAACAATTTTTTGAGTTAAGACAGTTATCTCCAGCCATTTAATGGCAAGCCAGAAAGAAAGGAAAAAATAAAACGGCGGCTTAACATTGCGAACTATTTTAATTAAAATATCATCAATGTCTGTCTTGGTTTTTTTGGCCAGCTTTTGCAAGCGGTACAGGAAAATACTTTGAAAAATTTTAAAAACAATGAGCAGAATAATTAAAATTCCAAGAGCAATGGCATAGCTTTGGAAAGTGTTGTGGAAAAATTCCAATTGCCAGTATGGCTGGCTAAAATATTGGTCTAGCATAAGCGTATTTTTATGTTTTATACCTTTATATTATCATCCTTTATCTAATTGAGCAAGAATGTAGACACACAGCTTAATTTATTGTATAATGTTAATATCATTACATAACATCTTATACTGTTAAATATTTAACAGAGGGATTATTAATTATGCCTAAACAAAAGAAACAACTTAATACAAAGCCTGTGAATACAGGATTTAAAACATTGAAAAAAAAGCCTGATGCAAAGCCTAAGATAAAGATTAAGCATGTAACATCAGAAAGCAAAAAAAAGAATTTAGTCAAGGGAAACGCCGTGGTGGATTTGAAAAAGAATTTTTCCGAACTTTACCATGAAGCTGATTCTTTGCTTGATGATGAAGAAGTGACTGAAAAGGAAATGGAGGAGCAGGATTCTAATTTTGACTGGGGCAATTTGCTAGAAGAAGAAGACGGTCAAAAAAAGAAAAAGAAAATTAAAAAGAAAAAAGGCCATGGCTTTAAGTTATTTGGTTCGCGCAAGCATGATAAGTTAGACAGCAAAACAGGCAAGAAGCATCTTAAGAGCAAAAAGCTTGCTAAAAAGATAAGCAAGGATGTAATTAAGGATTTGCCTGAGCCAGATTTGAAAAAAGGGTTTCCAATGCGCATTTATCGCAAATTAGCTGTTGGGTTTGTTCTGTTAGCAATTATTCTTATTGCAGTGATTTTCTATTTTTCTTTTGTTAAGGCAACTATTATTATTAGCTTAAAAGAGGGTTTGGCCAAGGAGGATATTACTATAAGCGTTTATGAGCGAGGAGAAGATTATGTTATTCCAGATAATGCAGTCCGAGGCTTGGTTAAAGAAATAGAATTAGAACATAGCAAGGCATATGACGTAACAGGGAGCGAGGTAATAGGCGAAGAAGTTACAGGCACTGTCACTATTATTAATGATTATATGAAAAATCAGCCCTTAGTAGCTACAACCAGGCTGCTTAGCTCTGATGGCAAGTTGTTCAGGCTTAAGAATTCAGTTAATGTGCCTGCCGGCAAGAGCATTACAGCAGATGTTTATGCTGACCAGCAAGGCGCTGATATGGTAGTTGGCGATGAAAGTTTTACTATCCCAGGTTTATGGGAAGGCTTGCAGGACAAGATTTATGCTAAGAGTCAGGCTGGAGATATTACCTATAAAAAGAAATTAAAAAGAGTGCTTAAACAAGAGGATATTGATTCTGCTTTAAAGGATTTGCAGGAAATGTTAATTGAAAAAGCAAAGACAGACATTGACGATACATATAGCGAATACAATCAAAAGCTTTATGAAATTAATCAAGAAGCTATTGAATATGAGATTGACAGCGAGATAGGCGAGGAGGTTGATAAATTTTCTATTACCATGAATGCTGTTATTATAGTCGTAGCCTTTGATGATGCCCAGGTATATGAATTTGCGCAGAAAGCAATGTCATCTAATCTTTCAGACAATAAAGAATTGTCAGGATTAAGAACAGATGAATTTAGCTATGAAATAGCTGAAATTGACTTAGAGCGCAAAATTGCTGATGTTGGAGTTGAATTTTCTGGCAGCGTAGTTCTTAAGCCAGATGCAGAATTAGTTGATAAGAGCAAGATTATTAATATGACAAAAGAGCAGGTAGCTGATTATTTAACAAACATTGAAGATATTAAAACCTTTGATATTAAAATCAGCCCATCTTTTGTAAACAAGACCCCGAGCTTGGTTGACAGGATTAAGATAGAAATTAAATAGTTGCCAAAAACTAGTATATTAGATACAATAAAAACAGGGTTAAAACCTTGTTTTTATGTATAGTATGGAAGAGCTAAAATTAAATATTATTAAGCAGATAAATCAGGCTTTGGGCAAGGATTTAATTAAATCTGAGCATATTGTTTATCCGCCAGAATCCAAAATGGGTGATTTAAGCCTGCCTTGCTTTGATTTGGCCAAAGAATTATCTAAAACTCCTAATGAAGTTGCTAAGGATTTGGCTAAAAAAATTGACGCCAAGGCTGACGGCCCGTATTTGAATTTTAATATTGACAAACAAAGTTTAATATCAGAAATTTTAGCAGAGATTAATAATGAATATGGAACAAACCAGGACGGCGAGGGAAAGAAGATTATGATAGAGTATTCTAATGTTAATACGCATAAGGAATATCATGTAGGGCATTTAAGAAATATTGCATATGGCGATGCTGTTGACCGCCTGCTGTTGACTAATGGCTATGATGCTATTCCTGTAACCTATGTTAATGACTTTGGCATTCATGTTGCTAAAACTTTATGGGCTTGGAAAAAGCGCGAACAAACAGATGCTGAAGACATGGGATATTTAATAGGCCATACTTATGTACAGGCAGTCAAGGAGCTGGAAGATAATGAATCTGGCATGATTGAGGTTGCAGAAATAATGAAGAACATAGAATCAAGGCAGGGTGAAGACTATGAGCTATGGGAGCAGACAAGACAATGGAGTTTGGATTATTTCCAATCTATTTATCAAAATCTTAAAGTTAAATTTGAAAGATCATATTATGAAAGCCAGTTTGTTGAAGATGGAATAAAGCTTGTGGAAGATTTGTTAAAAAAGAATATTTTAAAAAAGAGCGAGGGCGCTGTGATAGCTGACTTAGGAGATGATTTAGGTGTTCTTGTATTTGTAAGGTCAGATGGGACAGCCCTTTATCCTGTTGCTGATTTAGCCTTAGCCGTCACAAAGCTTAAAGAAAAATTATTTAAATCAATTTATGTAGTTGATAATCGCCAGACTTTGTATTTTAAGCAATTGTTCAAAGTTTTAGAACTAATGGGGCATAAGGAAGAAATGGTTCATCTGGCATATGATTTTGTCAAGCTTCCGTCTGGAATGATGAGTTCTAGGAGCGGTAATACTATAACTTTTAAAGAACTCTATGATCAGGTTTTAACAAAAGTGATTGAGGAAATAAAATCCAGGCATAATTGGCCAGATGATAAGGTGCAGGAGACAGCTCAAATAATGGCTATTGGAGTTTTGAAATTTGAAATGCTAAAGGTTTCATCCAGCAAGGTAATTAATTTTAATATTAAAGAAGCTTTGCGCTTTGACGGATTTACTTCTGTTTACTTGCAATACACTAGCGCTAGAATTAATAGCATTTTGCGCAAAGAACAGCCTGATAATCCAGATTTTAGCCAGCTTACAGGAAAATTAGAGCAGAATTTGGTCTGGCATTTGGCCAAATATCCATTAGCAGTATCTATCGCAGCAAAAGATTATGAGCCGTCTCAGATTGCAAAGTATTTATTTGATTTATCCAAGCTATTTAATGATTATTATCATCAAATACCTGTATTAAAGGCAGATAATAAGGTTAAACAGGCTAGGTTGGTTTTGATAAGCGCGATAAAGCAGGTTTTAAGCAATGGCTTGGATTTGCTTGGCATTGAAATTGTTGAAGAAATGTAGTAAATTTTATATATACAAGGAGGGAATTATTATTAAAAACAAACCTATGAATGAAAAACAAGGTTTTAAATGGATAATTTCCTTGATTATTCTGGTCATTTTGATTTTTTGTTTTTACTGGAATCAATTAAGGCCAAATCAAATTATCCGTTCCTGTAATGAACAGGCATTAACAATTTTAGAAGAATCTGATTTCTATGACACAGTTAAGTATGAGAATATGTACACTGCTTGTCTGCGCACGAATGGTTTAGAAAAATAGCCATGGAGGATACAATTAAAAAATTAGAACAAGAGCTAGCTTCAGCTACTAGGGCTGAAGTTGTGGCTGCTTTGTGGCAAAAATATCTTGGCAAAGACGGCAGTATTAAGCTTATGGTCAAAGAACTTGGCAGCATGTCTGATGAGGAAAGAAAAATTCGCGGTCCTGAAATTCAAGAAATGCAGAAGCGCGCCAAGGAAATGCTTGACGCCAAGCAGTCAGAATTTTCACAGTCTGATTTAGATAAGGTCTTGGAACAGCAGACTGAGAATTTAGATTTGGCCAAGCCAAAGATAGGCCATCTGCATCCAATAACCCAGACCATTCGCATGATGAATACGATATTTTTAAATATGGGATATAGCATTATGGAAGATAATGAAATTGAAACTGATGAGTATTGCTTTCAAAGACTAAATGTTCCTGTTGACCATCCAGCTCGCGATTTGCAGGATACTATCTATATTGAAGAGCCAAATTTGCTTTTGCGCACACAGACTTCTTCTATTGAAGCAAGGGTTTTGGAAAAATATGAGCCGCCTTTTAAGGTCATAGCTCCTGGCAGAGTGTATAGAAATGAAAAGGTCAATAAATCCAACCACTTTATCTTCCACCACTACCAGGGTTTTGTTGTTTTAAAAAAAGTGAGCTTAAAGGATTTATTCGGCACTTTTAATTATTTGTTTAAGCATATGTATGGAGATGATGTAGTAATCCGCTTTAGGAACAAATACTATCCAGAAGTTGAGCCAGGCGTTGGTTGTGATATGCAGTGCTTTAGCTGCAAGGGCAAGGGATGCTCTCTATGTAAGGGAGTGGGCTGGATTGAAATGGGAGGCGCTGGCATTATTCATCCAAAGGTCTTGGAAAAAGCAGGAATTGACAAGAACAAGTGGATGGGCTTTGCTTTTGGTTTGGGCTTGGATCGCTGGGTCATGGCTAAGTATAATATTGATGATATAAGGACATTATTAGGAGGTAATTTAGGATATAAATACTATCAAAATGAAAATACTGTATAGCCAAATTAAAGAATTAGTTCCAGATTTGTCTGCTGATGCCAAAGAAGTATCAGAAGTATTAACTATGACTGGTTCAATGGTAGACAGTTTTGAAAAAGTTGAATTTAAAAATAGCAGGGATTATTTAATTAGCTTGGAAATAAGGCAGAATAGAGCAGACTGCTTGTCAGTGATTGGAGTGGCGCGCGAGGTTGCCGCATACTATGGCTTGCGTGTTAAATTGCCTGAAACAAAAGAATTAGATTATACTGGCAATGAATTAGATATTAAGGTTAAGGACAAGGAATTTGTTAAGCGCATTCTTGCTGTCCGAATTGACCATTTAAAAAATCAGGAATCTCCATATTGGCTTAAGGAATTTTTAGCATTCTATGACATTAATTCTGTAAGCATATTAGTTGATTTATCTAATTATGTAATGTTCTATACTGGATACACTTCCCATCTCTTAGATATGTCTAAAATTCATGGAGGTTTAATTTGGTCTGTTAATAAAGACAAGGTTAAGATTCAGACCCTTGATGACACAGAAGATCTGGGCAATAATGAATTAATTATTAGCGATGATGAAAATATTTTAGCTTTAGCAGGCATTATTGGCTGTAAAATAGCGGCTATTGATATGAATACTACTTCAATTATTGCTGAAATGGCTATTTATGATAGAGCTTTGATTATGCAGAATTCAAGAGCTTTGGGAATTGTCACAGAGGCCAGCAACCGTTTGAGCAAGGATTTGGATCCAGCTAAAGCTGAATATGCCTTTAATTTATTAATCAACCTTCTTTTAGAGCATGGACACGGCAGGCTTACAAGCCAGCAGTATAATTATTATACAGAGAAGAGAAAGATTGAGCCGATTAGCTTTGATCCTTATTTGGCTAGCAAAATAGCCGGAGTTGATATTTCAAAGGAAAAGGTTATAGAAATTTTGGAAAATTTGAGATTTAAGGTAGAGGATAATAATGAAGATTTAAAAATAACTTTTCCTAGCGATCGCATGGATATAGAAATGGAAGAGGATTTGGCTGAAGAAGTAATCCGCATGGCAAGGTTTGACTCTATTCCAAGCGATCAGGTTCCAAGCTTAGAAGTTGTTTCTGATATTACTCCAAAGATTTATTATTTAAAAGATAAGATCAGGGATTTTTTATCTGCCCTTGGCTATGATGAGATTCTGTCCCAGCCATTAGTCGGAGTAAATATTAACAGCAAAACTAATTGGCAGGACTGGGAAAATATTATTACGCAGAACAGCGTTAATGACGAATTTCCTGATTTGCGCCAGTCAATTGCCAGCGGATTAATTAACCAGCTTAATGTTTATTTAAAAAAGAACTTGAACTATATTCAGATTTTTGAAATTGGCAAAGTTTTTGGCAAAAAAGGAAAAGAGTGCTTGGAGCATGATTCTCTTGGCATTTTATCACATGATTTTTCTAATAATCCAGGTGTTAATAAATTTAAAAAAGTTGTTGAACAAATGCTGCGTTATCTTGGTTTGGCTGGAATTATGTATCAAGCATCAAAGACCAAGCCAGATGTGGCAAACCCCTATGCTGTATGGAATATTGTTGTTAATGACCAGATTATTGGCATTATTTACAAACTAAAGCCTTTGGAACAGGGGCAGACTACTTATTTCTGCGAATTAAACTTGGAGATAATTTTGGAATTGCTCTTAAAGAGCAATATTAATCCAGCAGTTGAGATCATGCAAAAGATAGTTGCTTTAGACGCAAATTTGGAATTGGCAAGCAAGTATCAGTTAATAGATTATTTGCAAAAGGCAAGAGAAAAGATAGGTTTTAATAACCTATGGAGCATAGAGATTATTGATGAATACAAATTATCTGAAGATAAAATACGCTATACGATCCGCGTTTCTTACCAAAAAATGCCTGATCAGGAAGCCAAGGCATTGCATTTGAAAATTTTTGATTTAAACATATGAATTTTAAACTAAAACCTTTGGTTAAAAAATACTTGCCAGACATTATTATCTTGGCAGGATTGCTTTGGTATTTGATGCAGGAGTATCGCTTCCCAATCTCTGACTGGCAGCTTATAGAGGGAAAGATTGAGGGAAAATTTCTTGGCTATCAATATGAATGGGCCAGGATTGTTTCCATTATGGCAATGGTTGTTGGTTTGGATATTGCTGTTAGGCGATGGGTGTTTATTAGGAAAAACAAGGTATAATTATGATAAAAATTGATAAGGAAAAGTGCATTGGATGCGCTACTTGTACTGCTATTTGTCCAAGTAATTTTGCTATTGGCGATGATGGAAAATCAAAGGTGATTAGCCAAAAAGAATCTGAATGCCTTTTTAAAGTAAAGGAATTGTGCCCTGCTCAAGCTATTAGTATTGATTAGTCTAAAAAACCAGGCCTATTAGTATTATAGGTCTGATTTTTTTTGACAATAAGCTGTTTTTAGCATAAAATAATAATAGCTTTTATAACCTAAAAGCAATTTTTAAATATGTAATTATGAGTGAGAATAATAATCCTTTCCCATTTATGGAGCAAGAGGTTTTAAAATTTTGGGACAAGGCCAAAACATTTGAAAAATCAGTGAAAAGGGATGCTCCTAAAGGAGATTATGTTTTCTATGACGGACCCCCTTTTGCTACAGGAACTCCTCATTATGGGCATATTGTGGCCAGTTTAATGAAAGATGCTGTGCCAAGATATTGGACAATGAACGGCTATCGCGTAGACAGAGTCTGGGGATGGGATTGCCATGGCTTGCCAATTGAGAATATTATTGAAAAAGAACTAAAGACCAAGTCTAAAAAAGATATTGAAGACTATGGAATTGATAAGTTTAATAAGGATTGCTGCTCCAAGGTTTTGAGCTATGCAGAGGAATGGAAGACTACGATTAAGAAGCTTGGACGATGGGTAGATATGGAAAATGCTTACAAAACAATGGATCTGCCATACATGGAGTCAGTTTGGTGGGTATTTAAACAGCTATGGGACAAGGAATTGATTTACGAAGGATATCGTTCCATGCATATTTGTCCAAGGTGCGAAACTACTCTGTCGCAGTCTGAAGTAGCTGAAGGATATAGAAATATTAAAGATTTATCAGCTATTGTTAAATTTAAGATAGAAAAGGATACATATGTTTTAGCATGGACTACTACGCCGTGGACTTTGATTGGCAATTCTGCTTTAGCTGTTAATCAAGATATTAAATACATTAAAGTTAAATTAGATAATGAATATTTGATTTTAGCCAACATGGCTGAGAAGGCTTTAGAAGGAAAGAATTATGAAATAGTAGAGGAGTTCAAAGGAAAAGATTTAATAAACAAATCCTATGAGCCTTTATTTGATTATTATGCTAATGCAGAAAATCATGAAAATGGCTGGAAGATTTATGCTGCTGATTTTGTTAATACAGAGGAGGGTACAGGAGTAGTCCATATTGCTCCGGCTTTTGGAAATGATGACATGGAGCTGGGCAAAGAAAAAAACCTCCCCTTTATACAGCATCTTGGCATGGACGGCAATATGAAAGCAGAAGTCAAGGATTTTGCAGGCCTTAATGTCAAGCCAAAAGATGATCATTTAAGCACTGATGTTAAAATTATTAAATATTTGAATGATAAAGGATTATTATTTTCCAAATCCAAATACGAACACAGTTATCCGCATTGCTGGCGCTGCGAAACTCCGCTATTAAATTATGCCATGAGCTCTTTGTTTGTTAATATTTCTAAATTAAAAGAAAAATTATTAAAGACTGCTAAAGATATTAATTGGTCTCCTGCTCATATTAAGGAAGGAAGGTTTGGGAATTGGCTGGAAGATGCTCATGATTGGTCAATTAGCAGGCAGAGATTCTGGGCAAGCGTGATTCCGATTTGGAAATGCGAGTGCGGGGAGTTCAAGGTTTTTGGGTCTGTTTCTGAGTTAGAAGAGGCTAGCAAACAGAAGATTACTGATTTGCATAAGCATGTTGTTGATAAAATTAGTTTTAGCTGTAAATGCGGCAATACTATGAAGCGCGTTCCAGATGTTTTAGACTGCTGGTTTGAATCAGGATCAATGCCTTATGCGCAGATGCATTATCCTTTTGATAATAAAGATAAATTTGAAAAAAACTTTCCAGCTGAATTTATAGCCGAAGGCGTGGATCAAACGCGCGCCTGGTTCTATTATCTGCATGTAATTGCCACGGCTATTAATAACAGCAATACTTTTAATAATGCTGTTGTAAATGGCATTGTCTTGGCTGAAGATGGCAAGAAAATGTCTAAAAAATTGAATAATTATCCAGATCCTAATAAGGTGATAGATAAGTATGGAGCTGATGCTTTGCGCATGTATTTTCTAACCTCTCCTGTTATGCATGCAGAGAATCTGAATTTTTCAGAAAAAGGGGTAGAAGACAGTTTGCGCAAGAATACAATGCTGTTATGGAATGTTTTTAAGTTTTATGACATGTATGCTGATGATAATGTTAAGGCAGATTATAAAAGCGATAATGTTTTGGATAAATGGATAATCTCTAAATTAAATCAATTGATTACTGAGGTTAGCAAGCAGATGAATGCATATAATTTGCCAAAAGCATCAAGGCCAATCACTGAATTTATTAATGATTTCTCAACATGGTATTTAAGAAGGTCTAGGGACAGATTTAAAGGAGATGACAAGAAGTCTGCTTTAGCTGTTACTAAATATGTATTTGTTGAGTTATCCAAAGTCTTGGCTCCATTTATGCCATTTGTGGCTGAAAGCTTATGGCAAAAGGCTAGTGGTAATAATTTTTCTAACAGCAAATCTGTTCATTTAGAAATTTGGCCAAAAGCAGGCAAGATAGATAATGATGTAATAAAAAATATGGAATTAACCAGAAAGATTGTTGAACAAGCCTTGGCTAAGCGCGATGAAGCAAAGATTAAAATCAGGCAGCCTTTATCCAAGCTTAATGCTAAAGGCAAAGAGATTGACAAATTAGCAGATGAATTTAAGGAATTAATTGCTGATGAAGTTAATATTAAACAAATTGAATTATCATCTGGAGATGATTTAATTATTGAATTAGATGTAAATATTACTCCAGAGCTTGAGCTTGAAGGAATCAAGCGCGAGATAGTCCGTTTTGTTAACATGATCAGGAAAGAGGCTGGTTTAACAATCAAAGATATGATATCTGTGCATTATGACTGCTCTGAAGACAAAATTAAGAAAGTAATGAAAGATATGAAAGATGAGATTATGAAAGATACTTTAAGCAATGACATAGTTTCAGATATGTCTAATGTTGATGAAAAAAAAGAAGTAAAGGTTAATGGTTATAAATTAAATTTAGGAATAATTAAAAATTAACATAAATTTATGGGAACAGGAGGCTTTATTTTATTAGGAGTAATCGGCATTATTGTTTTAGTGGTTATAGTCCTAATGAAAAAATATGATCTATTTTAGATCTTTAATTCATTAAATTTAAGAATATGGCTACAACACTATGGGTCGTTTTGATAATTATTGCAGTTATTGCAATTGCTATAATTGCTTTGTACAACGGCTTAATTCGTTTAAAAAATCGAGTTGACGAAGCTTGGTCTGACATTGATGTTCAGTTAAAGCGACGTTATGATTTGATTCCTAATTTAGTAGAAACTGTTAAAGGATATGCTGCGCATGAAAAGCAGACTTTAGACAGCGTGATTCAGGCTAGAAACCAGGCTATGCAGGCCCATGACAAGGGCAGCATGGAGGATAAGTTAAAGGCAGAAAACATGCTGTCTTCTACCTTAAAATCTATTTTTGCTTTAAGCGAGGCTTACCCAGACCTTAAAGCTAATCAGAATTTCCTGGAATTACAAAGAGAGCTTGCTGATACAGAAGATAAGATTCAGGCTTCACGCAGGTTCTATAACGGGAATGTTAGAGATTTCAATACCAAGCTTCAGGTTTTTCCTACTAATATCCTTGGTAGAATGCTAGGCTTTAAGGACAGGAAGTTTTTTGAAGCAGAAGGCGCAGAAAAAGAACCAGTCAAAGTTAAATTTTAACATGTTTGTTCGTTCAAAGAATAATCCGATAATAAAACCAAATAAAAAACATTCTTGGGAATCAAGAAAAACATATAATCCAGGAGTAGTTTATCATAACAAAAAATACTATGTTTTTTATCGCGCAGTTGGACAAAATTGGAAGTCTTTTATTGGCTTAGCTGTTTCTAGTGATGGGGAAAAATTTAAGCGATCAGATAAACCTGTTTTTTATCCAAGAGCTGAATTTGAAAGCAGAGGAGTTGAAGATCCAAGGATAACAAAAATTAAAGATAAATTCTTAATAACCTATACCGCGTATGACGGGAAATCAGCTAGATTAAAATCAGCAGTTTCAACAGATTTAAAAAAATGGAAAAAATTAGGGCTCATGCTTCCTCAATGGGATATTGAAAAAGCAAATGGCTTTTTAGTCAACTGGGACAAGGCTCAGCAGACTAAAACAGCTAAAAAGAAGTGGCATAAAGCTGGAGGCATTTTTCCTGAAAAAATAAATAAAAAATACTGGATGATGTTTGGAGACAGCAATCTCTGGCTTGCGCAATCAAAAGATGGAATTAAGTGGACTCCTATTTGGAAACCATTTATTAGGCCAAGAAAAGGAAGGCATTTTGATAATATACATGTTGAAATGGGTCCACCGCCTATTAGAACTAAAAAGGGGTGGTTTGTGCTTTATCATGGAATAAATGAAAAAATTGAATATAAATTAGGATATTTGCTTTTAGATATACATGACCCAACAAAAATTATTTATAGAAGCAAAAAACCAATTTTTGAACCAAAAGAGCCGTATGAAATTAGCGGACTTGTTGATATTTTGCCTGGAGGCTTTAATGCTATGAAGAAATTAAATAAAAAAGAACTTGATGAATTTATTAAAAAGAATGAACAGATTGGCCGAATGCCAAAAGTTACATTTTGCAATGGCGCGACTCTTGTAAATAACAAGCTTGAAATTTTTTATGGCGCAAGCGATTCTGTTATATGCAAAGCTTGGACTAATTTTTCACATTTATTCATCTAATATGCCAACATTATATACACATTCAGATTCTAACAAAAGAAAGACCTGGTTCTTGCTGTCTTTCTTTTTTATTTTAATTATTATTGTAGGCTGGGTTTTTTCTTATGCTATGGAAACTCCTGTTATCCTGTATTTAGCCGTATCTGTGAGCATTATTTTCAGCTTTGTAAGCTATTGGTGGAGCGACAAGATTGTTTTAAAGATGTCTAAGGCCCATGAGGCCACACATGATAATGCTCGCGAACTATACCATATAGTAGAAAATCTCTGTATTACAGCTGGCTTGCCTGCACCTAAGATATATATTATTCAAGATACTGCTCCTAATGCTTTTGCCACTGGCCGGGATCCAGAGCATGCTGTAATTGCTGTAACCACTGGCTTGCTGCAAAAATTAGAAAAGAGCGAAATAGAAGGAGTGATTGCGCATGAATTATCCCATGTTGGCAATCGTGATATTCTCTTAGCCACAGTAGTGACTGTCTTAGTCGGATCTATTGTTTTAATGGCTGATTTGTTTATGCGCTGGTCATTTTTCGGACATAGGCGAAGTAATAACAATGACAAAGACGGAAGAGTTCAGCTGATTATAACAATAGCGGCAATTGTTTTAGCTATTTTAGCTCCTTTATTTGCTAAATTAATGCAGTTAGCTATTTCCAGGAAAAGAGAATTCTTGGCTGATGCTGACGGAGCTTTGTTAACAAGGCATCCTGAAGGATTGGCCAGAGCTCTGGAAAAGATTTCATCTGACAAAGAAGAATTAGAAGCAGCTAACAGAGCTACTGCTCATTTGTATATTTCCTCGCCATTTAAAGGTGGAAAAAAGAAAGGCTTTTTTACCAAAGCCTTTATGACTCATCCGCCAGTTAAGGAAAGAATAGCTAAATTAAGAGATATGTAGTAATATTTTTAAGAAAGATATTATGATGTTTTAGATAATAGTCAAGTATATGAGTAAAAATACAAAATTAGAAAAAGCCATAGATTTTCAAGATTATTTGGCTAAACAATTAAAGAATTCTAAAATAAAGAAACACTACGAAGCCATTGATTTTACCAAAATCAAAAAGGGCGGAGTTAATATTGATGAAGTATTATCTAGACTATAGTAAGTAAAGAAAAGCAAGAAGTTAAAATATTTTATTAACCATTGAAAGAAGGGGCGATAAAACATATAAATTATGATTTCATATTTACAAGGCAAAATAATTGATAAAAATGTTGGGCGATTGATTGTTTTAGTTAATAATATTGGCTATAAGGTTTTTGTTACCTCAGATTTGTCTAATAAGGCTAAAAAGGATCAGGAAATCAAGCTATATACTTATCAGCATGTTAAAGAAGACGGCATTTCATTATTTGGCTTTTCAAATAAAGATGAATTGGAAATATTTGAATTATTAATATCTGTTTCAGGAATCGGGCCAAAATCAGGCCTTAATGTTTTGCTAATAGCAAGCGTTGATGATATTAAACAGG
Source organism: bacterium (assembly GCA_043813955.1). Classification (GTDB taxonomy): domain Bacteria; phylum Patescibacteriota; class Patescibacteriia; order Patescibacteriales; family Patescibacteriaceae; genus JBDRKN01. The sequence goes on from JBDRKN010000008.1 coordinate 25,089, forward strand.
CTATTATTATTAATGATTCTGATTTGCTGACCAAAGTTTCAGGCATTGGCAAAAAAACAGCTGAAAGAATTGTATTGGAGCTGAGAAACAAGGTCGGCAGTTTGTCTGATGCTCATCAGTCTGGCATAAGTTTGGCAAGCGAGGAGATAGACGCTTTAATGCAGCTTGGATATTCCTTAGGCCAGGCGCGCCAGGCTTTGCAGAGAGTTGATCCTAGTATTACTGACAGCGGCGGAAGAATTAAACAAGCCTTAAAATTCATAGCATGAAATTGATTTATATTAACAAACAAGAGCTTAATGAATTTGTTGGCAGGCAAGAGCCTTGCCAATTTTTGCAATCATGGGATTGGTCTGAATTTCAGGAACAGGCTGGCAACAAGGTTTTTAGATTAGGAATAGAGGATAATAATAAATTAATAGCAAGCGCTGTTATTGTAAAAAAGAGCATTCTTGGCTTTAAATATTTTTACTGCCCGCGAGGTCCAGTAGCTAATGTTAAATCTCTTGATTTTCTTTTTAAGAAAATTAAGGAGTTAGCGAAGGAAGAGAAGGCTAAGTTTTTTCGATTTGATCCTGTGACATTATTTGACTCGCAAGCTGTCCAGACAATTGATGTTCAGCCGAAAAAAACATTAATTTTAGATTTAACAAAATCAGAACAAGAATTATTATCAAGCATGCATCAGAAGACAAGGTATAATATCAGGCTGGCAGAGAAAAAGGGAGTAGAGATTTCTGAATACAATGGCGAGTGGAATGAGGTTTGGAAGATTATGCAGCAGACCAAGGCAAGAGACAAGTTTTCTCTTCATAATCAGGAATATTATCGCAAAATGGCGGATAATAAAATGGTTAAGGTTTTTTTAGCCCGCTATAAAGGGCAAATCATTGGATTTAGCTTTGCTGTATTTTTTAAAAATTGCGCAACATATTTACACGGAGGCTCTTCTAATGAGCATCGCAATGTTATGGCTCCGTATTTATTACAATTACATATGATTAAATATGCTAAAAAGCTTAATATTAAATATTATGATTTCTATGGCATTGATGAGAAAAAATGGCCCGGAGTAACCAGATTTAAGCTTGGTTTTTCAGGCAAGATTGTTGATTATCCAGGCACATTTGATTTAATTTTAAGTCCAGTATATTATGTGATATATAGAATAGTTAGAAAATTAAGAAGATTATGTTAGATAAAGTTTTAGCTAAAATTAAAAGATTTATCCCTGAAAAAGTATTTAAGGCATTATGGCCTTTGTATCATTTTTTGTTAGGGGTTTTAGGCAATATTGTATATAGATGGCCAAGCCATAAGTTAATAGTTATTGGCGTAACAGGCACTACTGGCAAAACAACTTCTGTATTTTTAATTGCCAAAGCATTAGAAAAGGCTGGATACAAAGTAGGGTATACTTCAACAGCCATGTTTGGCAATGGGGAAACTGAATGGCTTAATGACAAAAAAATGACCATGGTTGGGCGCTGGTTTACTTTTAAGATAATGAGGCAGATGGTTAAAAATAAATGCCAGTATGCAGTGATTGAAACTTCTTCTGAAGGAATTGTCCAATATAGACATCGATTTATAAACTACGACATTTTAATATTTACTGGCTTGTATCCAGAACATATTGAATCTCATGGCAGCTTTGAAAATTACAAAGAAACTAAAGGAATGCTGTTCGCCCATTTAAAGGACTGCGCCACAAAATATGTTGATGATAACAAAAAGGTTCAAAAGACTGAAACTGGATTAAAAAAATTAAGCTTTAACCGAGTTAAAAAAACAATTATAGTAAACGGCGATGATGAAAATAGCGATTATTTTTTAAATTTCTGGGCTGAGGAAAAGATTAAGTACCGCCTTGAGCATGGCAAGGTCTTGGAGCAGAAAATAAGGAAGCATTATCGCAAAGTAATTGCCAGTAATATTAATATGACCAGCCATGGCACAAGCTTTAAAGTTGATGATACTGAAATAAATCTTAAGCTATTAGGCGAGTTCAGCATAGTCAATGCTATGAATGCAGTTTGCGCTGGGCTGTCTCAAGGTTTGGAATTGGATAAAATAAAGCCTGGCCTTGAAAACGTATCAGGCATTCCAGGAAGATTAGAACCTATTGATTCTGGACAGAATTTTACTGTCATAGTTGATTATGCTTTTGAGCCAAAAGCTATAGAAAAGCTTTATGAAACAATTAAATTAATTCCTCATAAAAAAGTAATACATGTCCTTGGTTCAGCAGGAGGAGGCCGTGATCAAGCCAGGCGCCCTATCTTAGGCAATTTAGCAGGCCATAATGCTGATTATGTTGTTGTTACTAATGAAGATCCTTATGATGATGATCCCCATATTATTATAGATCAGGTTGTTGTAGGAGCAGAAAATGCTGGTAAAAAAATTAACAAGGATTTATTTAAAATTTATGATCGGCAGGAAGCTATTGCCAAGGCTTTAAGCTTGGCTGAGAAGGATGATATGGTTTTAATTACTGGCAAAGGAAGCGAGCAGGCTATTTGCCTGGCTAAAGGCGAGAAAGTGTCTTGGGATGACCGCGAGGTTGTGAGGCAGGAATTAGATAAGTTATTTAAAAAGTAATAATCCTTTGTGGATAAGTGATTTTTTTAATTTTAATTTTTTTATTGACAAAACAAGCTCTTGTGTTAAATTATGTTATGTTATGCTATAATACCACTATGATTAATACTAAAAAAAATACTATTCTAAGATTCTTTATCTATTATGATGAAAAAGAAAAAGAATTCATCGGTGTTTGCGTTGATCTGGCTATAATAAAAGTTGGAAATGATCCAAGAAAAGTTAAAGACGATTTAATTAATGCATCCTTTGGCTATGCAGAGGCTGTGTGCAATCAGAATCTGCCAGATAAATTATTAAACCACAAGCTTCCTAAGGAATACCTTGATGTGCATAATTTTATATGCAATGCCATATCTAAAAAGCAGCTAAAGGAGTTTAAGGTTGATTTAAATAACATAGAGACTTTTTTCCAAAAAGTTCCAGAAATATGCCACGCGATTTAAGAAATTGGAATTTTAAAGATGTTGTTTCTTTTTTAAAGCAACATTTTTTTGTTAATATTCATTCTAGAAAAGGCGGTTCCCATCAATATTTTAAAGGTTTTGTTAATAATGAAATAAAATTAGTTGAAGTTCAATATCATGGCAGCAAGGCTGTAAAGGTTAGGTGTTTGCAGCATGATATTATCCCTAAATCAGGCATCCCAGAAGCTTATTGGAAAAAATGGGCTAATGCAGGCAGGAAAAATCAAAGAAAAAAAATTCAGTACAAGCAGGCAAGGTTTGTGGATAAGTAATTTTTTAAACATTTTTGAGCTTTGAAATTTTATATCAATCTTGCCATTTTTTGTTTAATATAAAAGAAAAAAGGCTAAGTCTTGACCAAATAGAAAATTTAGTCATTTATATTTGACATTTTTTAAAATTATTGTTAGTATAAAATAAGTTTTACAATTGGTTAACAATATTAAGTTGTTTACGAACAATGTCCAAACATAATTAAAAGCGACCGAAGAGGAGACGCGGTTTTTGTGTCTTCGATGATTAAATCCTAAAAAAGGTCGTTTTTTATATTTAAAAACATTTTAACTCAAATTAACCAAGCCAATTGCTAAGCAACAACTCAACCCCCAGTCTATTGTTGAGAGTTTTTTGCTGTTTTAATCTACGCGAAAACATATGCCACAAAAACATTATGATCGCCACCCAGACCGTAAATACTTTGTGGAGTCAGAAGCAGTGATTCCAATGCCTGACCTAATTGAAGTTCAGAAGGATTCTTATAATTGGTTTATAAAAGAAGGGCTAAAGGATTTATTTGATGAATTTTCTCCAATTACTGACTTTATTGGACGTGATTTAGAATTGTATTTTGAAGATTATTATTTTGATGATTCTAAATTTGACGAGCACGAAAGCAAGGCCAAGAATATCACTTATGAAGCTTCCTTGCGAGTTAAGGCTACCCTTAAGAATAAAAAGACAGGACAAAAGATCACACAGGAAGTTTTCCTGGGTGATTTTCCTTTAATTACCAGAAACGGCACTTTCATAATTAATGGAATTGAAAGAGCTATTGTATCCCAGCTGATCAGGAGCGCTGGCGTGATTTTCAGCGCTAACAGGGTTAAGGATAAAAAATATTACGGAGCTAAGATAATTCCTAACAGAGGCGCCTGGATTGAATTAGAGACTGATATTAATAATGTTATTTGGGCGCGCATTGACCGCAAAAGAAAAGTGGCTGTCTCGTCTTTGCTAAGAGCTTTTGGCTATGGCTCCAATGAAGATATTAAGCAGTTGTTTACTGTTTATGGAGGCACTTATTTAGCAAAATCAGGCCTTAGTGAAGAAGAAGTAATGAAATATATAGAAGCTACAATGGCCAAGGACGCAGCTACTAGCGAAGATGAAGGATTGATTGAGGTTTACAAAAGAATACGTCCTGGCGATTTAGCAACTGCTGAGAATGCCAGAAGTTTGATTCATTCAATGTTTTTCAGATTTGACCGTTATGACTTTGACAGGGTTGGACGATATAAATTAAACAAGAGATTTGGCTTTGATATTCCTAATAACAAGGAAACAAGAATTTTGAGGAGAGAAGATTTAATAGCGATTATTAGCGAGTTGATCATTTTATCTGTTAAACAGGGAGAAGGAGATGATATTGATCATCTTGGAAACAGGCGCGTAAGGGCAATCGGAGAATTGCTCCAAAACAAGACACGCATTGGTTTTTCCCGCATGGAAAGAATTATCAGGGACAGAATGAGCATTATGGAGATTGAAACCCTGAATCCTAATAAATTAATTAATGCCAGGCCGTTGATTTCTGTAGTCAAGGAATTTTTTATGTCATCTCAATTATCCCAGTTTATGGACCAGACAAATCCGATTGCAGAATTAGAGCACAAGCGGCGCTTGTCAGCTCTTGGCCCGGGCGGTTTAACAAGAGAGAGAGCAGGCTTTGAGGTGCGCGACGTGCATGCTACGCACTATGGCCGCATTTGCCCTATTGCCACTCCTGAAGGGCCTAATATTGGATTGGTAGGCCACTTTGCCACTTATGCAAAATTAAACAGCTATGGGTTTATAGAAGCTCCATATAGGAAGGTGTTGCACGATGTTGCCAATGATCCTGAAATTATTATTAATAAGATTGCCAGAAAAGATATTTATGACATTAAGGGCAAGAAAGTTTTAGTCAAGGCAGGCGAAATTATTGATGGAAAAAAGGCTAAACTTTTGCAGGAAAAGCGCGGAAATAAGAAAATACCTATTAAACCTGTTGTTACTGATGAAATTGTATATTTAGACGCTTTTGAAGAAGAGAAATTTATTTCTACTGATTTTAATACCCCAATTGATGATAATGGCCATTTTATGGTTGATAAGGCTGAAGTAAGAAAATATGGCGAGCCAGTTATTGAAGATGTTGCTAAAGTTGACATAGTCGGCGTAGCTGCAAACCAGATTGTTTCTGTTGCTACCTCATTGATTCCTTTTCTAGAGCATGATGATGGTATTCGCGCCTTAATGGGCACAAACATGCAGCGCCAGGCTGTGCCTCTGGTTAAAGCAGAGGCTCCGATTGTCGGTACTGGCATTGAGGCCAGGGCTGCCAGAGATTCTGGCTATATTTTGATTGCTGAAGAGGACGGCATAATCAGCAAGGTAGACGGCAATCATATTGTGATCAAGAGCGATAAGGGCAAAGCGCATGAGTACAAGCTGAATAAATTTTTGCGCTCTAATGCTTTGACCTGCATTAATCAGAAGCCGATTGTTAACAAGAACGACAAGGTTAAGAAAGGCGATGTGCTTACAGATGCCTCAGCTATTGTTAACGGTGAACTGGCTCTGGGCAATAATGTGCTGGTTGCATTTATGACATGGGAAGGCTTTAATTTTGAGGACGCTATTATTATCTCTGAACGCTTGGTTAAAGAAGACGTTTATTCATCCATTCATATTGAAAATTATACCATTGACGTTCGCGACACAAAGCTTGGTCCAGAGACAATCACTAATGATATTCCAAATATTTCTGAGGAAAAGCTAAAGAATCTTGATGAGGACGGCATTATTCGCATTGGAGCTGAAGTTTCCAGCGGCGATATTTTAGCAGGCAAGATTACTCCTAAAGGAGAGACAGAACTTTCAGCTGAGGAAAAATTACTACGAGCTATTTTTGGAGAAAAAGCTAAGGATGTCCGCGACTCTTCCCTATACTTAGAGCATGGAGAGCATGGCAAGGTAGTTGATGTCAAAGTTTTTTCAAGAGAAAATGGAGACAAGCTACCAACAGGAGTAATACAGTCTATTCAGGTTACTATTGCTAATTTGCGCAAGATCAGGGCTGGAGATAAAATGGCAGGACGCCACGGAAACAAGGGAGTTATTTCTAAAATCGTGCCAGTAGAAGACATGCCTTATCTTGAAGATGGAACTCCGATTGATATTATTCTTTCACCTTTGGGCGTTGTTTCACGTATGAATTTAGGGCAATTATTAGAAACTCATCTTGGCCTTGCGGCTAATAAGCTGAATTACAAAGTTGCCACGCCTCCGTTAAACGGCATAAGCGAAGAGCAGATCAAAGAGGAATTAAGAAAGGCTGGGCTTCCTGAAGACGGAAAATCAGTATTAATTAATGGAAAAACAGGTCAGGCATTTGATAACAGGACTACTGTTGGATGCAAGTATATGCTAAAGCTTAACCATATGGTAGAAGACAAGATTCACCAGCGCTCTATTGGCCCTTATTCTTTGATTACACAGCAGCCTTTGGGAGGAAAGGCCCAGTTTGGAGGCCAGCGTTTTGGAGAGATGGAAGTTTGGGCATTAGAAGCATATGGCGCTGCCCATAATTTGCAGGAGATTTTAACCATTAAGTCAGATGATGTTGCAGGACGAAGCAAAGCCTATGAATCCATTATCAAGGGCGAACATATTAAAAAGATTAATGTGCCAGAATCATTTAATGTTTTGGTTCGCGAGCTCAAGGGCTTAGCTTTAGATGTGGAGCTTTTGGACAAAAATGACGAGCCAATTGATTTGGAAAAGATTGAACAGGCTAATCTAGAAGAAGAGGCTAAGTCAAGGAAGGAAAGAGAGGAAACAAGAAGAGAGCAAGAGCCCAAAGGAGAGGAATTAAAAAAAGAATAATTATTAAAATATGCTTAATCCCATAAAAACAACTGATTTTGAAGCCATTCGTTTGCATGTAGCTTCGCCAGAAGTCGTTTTTTCCTGGTCTCATGGAGAAGTGACCAGGCCAGAGACTATTAATTACAGAACCCAGAAACCAGAAAAGAATGGTTTGTTTTGCGAAAAAATATTTGGTCCGTCCAAAGATTATGAATGCCATTGCGGCAAGTACAAAAAAATACGCCACAAAGGCATTATTTGCGAAAAATGCGGGGTAGAGGTGACTAGAAGCATTGTCCGCCGTGAGCGCATGGGTCATATTCAGCTGCAGACTCCTTGTACGCATATTTGGTTTTTGCGCGGGTTGTCTTCTAAGATCGGTTTAGCCCTTAATCTATCAGTGCAGGCTTTGGAAAAAGTAGTCTATTTTGCAAGTTTTGTAATCACAGAAGTCAATGAAGATTTAAAGGAAGCTACATTGGATCAGATTAAGTCTGAATTTAAGTCTAAGAAAAAAGGATTAGACAGTGAATTAAACAACCAGGTTAAGCAAATCAAGGCTAAAAAGAGCCAGCTAATTAAAGATGGAAAAACTATCCCTAAGGCAGACCAGATTCTGGTTCAGGAGATTGAAGGCTTAAGCAAGGTTAAGGAAGAAAAGCTGGCTACCTTAGAGGACGCCTTTGCCCAGGCTCAGAAAGAATTAAAAGATTTAAAGCCGTTTAATATTGTAGCAGAAAGCACTTATCAGAGCCTTAGTTTAAAATATGGCCATATTTTTACTGCCAAAATCGGCGCAGAAGCTATTAGGGATTTATTAAAGAAAATTGATTTAGAAAAAGATGTCATTGATTTGGAAAAGGAATTAAAAGATTCAATAGAATCAAAAAAAGACAAGCTTACAAAACGTTTAAAATTATTTAAGAGTTTGAAAAAAAATAATATCAGGCCAGAGTGGATGATTTTGACTACAATTCCAGTTATTCCTCCAGATTTGCGACCAATGGTAGCTCTGGATGGAGGCCGTTATGCTACCTCTGACCTTAATGATTTATACCGCAGAATTATTAACCGCAACAACCGATTAAAGCAGTTGATTGACTTAAGCGCTCCAGAAGTAATCTGTCGCAATGAGAAAAGAATGCTTCAGGAGGCAGTTGACGCCTTGATTGACAATTCTATAAGGCATGGCAAGACTGTTGTAGCTTCAACTGGCCAAAAGAGAACTCTTAAGTCTCTAGCTGATTCTCTTAAGGGCAAGCAGGGACGTTTTAGGCAAAATTTGCTTGGCAAGAGAACTGATTATTCTGGACGCAGCGTAATTACTGTTAATCCTAAATTAAGGCTGTACGAATGCGGTATTCCAAAGAAAATGGCATTAGAATTATTCAAGCCTTTTATTATATCCAAGCTTATTAAAATGGAAGTTGTGCATAATGTGCGCAGCGCTTCCAGATATATTGAAGCAGGACATGATTTAGTTTGGGATATCTTGGGAGATATTATTAAAGAAGCATATGTTTTGCTTAATCGCGCTCCAACATTGCACAGATTGGGCATTCAGGCCTTTAAGCCAATAATGATTGAAGGGTTGGCTGTTCAAATACATCCTTTAGTCTGCGCTGCCTTTAATGCTGACTTTGACGGAGACCAGATGGCTGTGCACGTTCCATTGACAAAGGAGGCAAGAGAAGAGGCAGCTACCATTATGCTGTCTTCGCATAATTTGCTTAAGCCGGCTACTGGAGATCCTGTTGTTTCGCCTAGCCAGGATATTGTATGGGGCGTTTACTATATCACCAGCCAGGAAGAGAAAGTTAAGGATGAAAAACAGCTTAAGGCTTTTTCTTCAGAAATAGAAGCCAAATTAGCCCATGATTTAGGCAAAATTCATTTGCGTCAGCCTATTAGGGTTAAATTAAATTATGCCAATGCTAATGGATTAATACAAACTAGTGTTGGAAAAATTATTTTTAATGAAATTCTGCCTGAAAAACTGCGTTTTGTTAATAATTTAGTAGGCAAAGGAGAATTAAGGATCTTGGTCAAAGAATGTTTGGAATTATATGGCGAAGAAAAGACAGTTGACTTTTTGGATAGATTAAAATCAAAAGCCTTTGGATTTATTACAGACTCAGGGCTGTCCTGGGGCATAGACGATTTGCCAACATTTAAAGAAGTTGAAGAAAAGATTAAGGAAACTGAAGCAATGGCTGAAGAAGTTAAAGAAAGCTATGAAGAGGGGCTTTTGACAGATTCTGAGCGCTACAGCAAGATTATTGAGCTTTGGACAAAAACTAAGGAAGACGTTACTGATGCCTGTGTTAGCGGCTTGGACAGAAACGGCCCGGTCTATACAATGATTAAGTCTGGCGCCCGCGGTTCTTGGGCCCAGCTAACACAAATGCTTGGGATGAAAGGCTTGGTAACATCTCCTTCTGGCGCGATTATTGAGCTGCCAGTCAAAGGCAATTTTAAGCATGGATTTAATGTCCTAGAATATTTTATCGCAACCCATGGCGTGCGCAAAGGCTTGTCTGATACAGCTTTGCGTACTGCTAACGCAGGTTATTTAACCCGACGCTTGGTTGATGTTTCACAGGATGTAATTATTCAAGAAGAGGATTGCGGAGAAGATAAAGGAGTTAAAATTACTGCTGAAGAGAGCGATCACCTTGGCAGGAGTTTGCTTAAGCGCATATCTGGCCGTTATTTAACAGAAGATTTGACTAATAAGAATAAGGTATTGATTAAAAAAGGAACTTTAGTTACTGATGAAATGGTTAAGAAATTTGGTAATGAAAAAATTGAGCATGCCAGCATCAGATCATTAATGACATGCAAGGCCAAGAAAGGCTTATGCCAGAAGTGCTATGGAAACGACTTGGCATATAATGAACCAGTAAAGATTGGCACTGCAGTAGGTATTATAGCTGCCCAGTCTATTGGCGAGCCTGGAACTCAGCTGACTATGAGAACTTTCCATACTGGAGGCGTTGCCGGCGGTGATGATATTACGCAGGGTCTTCCTCGCGTTGAGGAAATTTTTGAAGCCCGTCCTCCTAAGAGAAAAGCTTTTATGTCTGATGTTGCAGGCACTGTCAAAATTAAAGCAGAAAGCAGGGAAATTCAAGGAGAGGAAGGCGAGATTTTCACTACAGCTATTGGAGAGAAAATTATTGAGATTAATTACAAAGGAGAGGATGAGGAAAAATACAGCTTTAGCGAGATTGCCAGGGAGAAGGGAATTAAGACCAGGAAAAAACCAGAGATCATTGTTAAGGATAACGCAAAAGTTAAGAAAGGACAGGATTTGTTCAAGCTTGGCGATGAAATAATCACTGCAAGAAAAGCTGGCAGAGCAATTGTTGAAGAAAAATGCGTTAAAATAGCTATCCCTGCCAACAAGGTTAAGGAATACATAATACCGCGCGGATTCAGCCTCTGGGTGCATGACGGGCAAGAAGTAAAGATTGGCGATCAATTAACTGAAGGCAGCATGGATTTGAAAAAATTATTTGAACTTCGCGGCCAGCAAGAAACCCAGAAGTATATTATTAAAGAAATCCAATATGTTTATTCTTCCCAGGGCCAGCCTCTTAATGACAAGCATATTGAGATTATTGCCAGACAGATGTTTTCGCGCATTATGATTAAGGACGCAGGAGATACAGAATTGTTAAGCGGAGAAATAATAGAAAAGAATATTTTTGACAGAGATAATGATGAGGCTAGGAAGAACAAGAAAAAAGAATCTACTGGCCAGCAGCTTCTCATGGGTATGAGCAAGGTAGCCTTGTCAACCAACAGCTTTTTGTCAGCTGCTTCTTTCCAAGAAACAAGCAGGGTCTTAATTGACGCTGCCGTGACTGGCAAGATTGACAGGCTGGAAGGCTTGAAAGAAAATGTTATTATTGGAAGGCCTATTCCTTCTGGCACTGGATTTGTTCAAAAGAAAGATTAATTTTTATATTGTTTTTTTAAAATTATTTTGATATATTTAAATTATGGCAAATAAAACAAATAATTTAATAAAATATTAGATAAATACAGCTTCTCATGATTATGACACCATGATAATTTTATTTAATAATAAAAGATATTCAGATTGTCTATTTTTCGGCCATAATGTTTTGGAAAAAATTTTAAAAGGTTTTGTGGTTAAAGATACTAAAAAACAAGCGCCTCATACCCATGATTTGATTAGGTTATCAGAGCTCATTAAATTAAATTTAGATAAAGATGAAATTCTATTGTTAAATAGAATAAATAGTTTTAATATAAGAACTAGATATCCAGGATATAAATTAAATTTTTATAAACTTTGTACTAAAAAATATACAGAATCGTATTTGAATGGAATAAAAAAAATATATAAAAAATTATGTCAAAAATTGAAGTCAGAAAAATAATAAAAAAATACGCTGATAAATTAAAATCAGAGAATTTTGATTTTAAAGAAATATATTTGTTTGGTTCATACGCTAAAGGAAAAGATAGTAAATGGAGTGATATTGATATAGCAATTGTAACTGATAAGTTAAAAAGAAGCAGGGAGAATAATTATTTAAAGTTATGGGATTTTCGTTTGGATGTTGATAATAGGATTGAGCCACACGCTTTTACTGTATCTGAATTTAAAAATGTTTTAGACCCAATGGTCTATGAGATAAAAAAAACAGGTATTAAAGTAGTTTAACCCTGTTTATTATAAAATAGATCGCTCAGTTCACATGGGCGGGCTGTTTTGTTTAATTCCAATATATAAATCCAAGATAGCTGACTGCAAAACCAATCAGACTGCCTATTAATACCTGCAGAAAGCTGTGTCCAATCTTTTCCAATAGCTTAGGATATTTTTGATCAAGCATTTTGTCTTCATCTAAATCTTCTACTAAGTCATTTATTATTTCGCCATGCTTGCCTATGTATTTTCTTAATCCCATAGCGTCTCTTAGGGTAAGCAGAGCAAAGATGACAGTAAAGGCAAATAAAGGAGAGCTAATGCCTAATTCTAATCCAATAATAGTTGCTAAGCCAACAGTCATTGCTGAATGGCCTGAAGGCATGCCAGAATAGGAAAATATGTTTTTCCAGCTGAATTTAGTTTTATTGGATTTAATAAGGAATTTGATGATTTGCGCAATTAGGCCTGCAACTATTGGCAGGACAAAAAATTGATAAGGCATATTGTTGAATATTTTTTAGGTTTAATCTATAGTTAAATTATATCTTTTTTAGAATTAGAAAGCAAATTATGAAAATAGTTATTAGAGCCGGAGGAGCAGGCACTAGATTATGGCCAATGAGCCGGCAGAACAATCCAAAACAATTCCAGAAAATCATTGGAGATCAGACAATGGTGCGTTCTACTTATGAGCGCATTAAAGAGTTATTATCTAGTCCTAATGATTTGTTTATTTCTATAAACAAGCAGCTTGTAGATAAGTTAAAGCAGGAAATTGCGGAAATAAAAAATGAAAATATTATAATCGAAACATCAACGCGCAATACTGGTCCGGCTATGTGTTTGGAAGTTTGTTATTTGGAAAAATTTTGTGATTCTAATGAGATTGTTGCTTCATTGCCTTCTGATGACTATATTTCTAATCCATCTGCATTTCGCAGCTTGCTTCAGACATCAGCTGAATTTTTACAAACTCATCCAGAATATATTATTACGCCTGCTGTCCGGCCGAGCCGCTTGGACACAGGATATACTTATATGAAGATAGGGGATAAGCTGAGCGAGAATGGCCATGAAGCCATATATCAGGTATCTGATATAGATGAGAAGCCAAATGAAGAGCGATGCCAGGAATTAATTGATTCAGGCGTATATTATTGCCATGCCGGCATGTATATCTGGCAGCTTGGAACAATTTCCAAGTTATTTCAAAAAATACAGCCAGACATGTACAAGGCTTGCTCCTTAGCAGTTGGCATGATGGCTAACCAGGAATGGGATAAAATTAAAGAAATATATGGCAGGCTGGAAAAGATGTCTATTGAATCAGCTATTACTGAGAAAGCAGACAAGGTGGCTATGAGCGTTTCAGACAAGGTCGGGTGGAGTGATTTGGGCAAGTGGCATATTATTAAGAGGATTTTATCCAAACCCAAGGAAAATTTAACCAAAGGCAAGGTATTGGTTAATCAGGCAAAGAATAATTTAATTATTAATACTAATGATAAGAAGATTATTGTAATAAATGAAATAGATGATTTGGTAATTATTGACACAGACAATGTTTTATTAGTATCATCTTTAGACAGATCATCTGAAGTTAAAAAATGTGTTGAAAAATTAAAAAAGGAGAATAAATTAGAATATCTTTAAATTAAATCTATGAAAAATGCTATAAGTTGGTTAATTATTTTGATTATTATCATTGCTTCTGTTATCTGGCTGTTTTATTTAGCCAAGATTAATCTAAATATGCCTATTGATCCAGATACTATTGTTTTAATTCAGCCTGGTTATGGAGTTGGCGAGATTGCCCTTGATTTGGAAAAAAATAAAATTGTAAAATCAGCTTTCTTTTTCAAGCTTCATGCTAAATTATCTGGCAATCAATCTAATCTTCAGGCAGGGGAATATTTGCTTGAAAAGGACATAAGTATTAAGAAGCTTGTTGATTTGCTTGCTTCTGGCAGAAGTTTAAGTAATGAAATACCTGTTTTAATCAAAGAAGGCATGAGTATCAAGGATATTAACAAACAGCTTAAGGATGAAGGAATTTTTGCTAATGATGATTTTTTAAATCTGGTTCAGACAAAAATCAAGAATTTGCCTGAAGAATTAGATGATTATGAATTTTTAAAACAAGCTCCTTCTAATGCTGATTTAGAAGGATACTTATTTCCTGACACTTACCGTATTTACAAGGATTCTGTTAGCCAGGATTTAGTAATTAAAATGCTTGATAATTTTCAGGAAAAAGTTGATAATGATATTTTAAAAGATATTGAGAAACAGGGTACATTGCATGAAATTATTACAATGGCTTCATTATTGGAAAAAGAGGTTAGGACAGAAGAGGATATGAAGGTTGTTTCTGGAATATTTTGGAACCGTATTGATAATTCACAGCCCCTGCAGTCTTGCGCTACCCTGGCCTATATCCTTGGCATTAACAAGCCCCAGTACAGCATAGAGGACACTGAAGTTGATTCTCCATACAATACATACAAGAATTATGGCTTGCCCCCAGGACCTATTTCAAATCCCGGTCGGACAGCTATTAAGGCAGCTGTTTATCCTCTAAAGACTAGCTATAATTATTTTTTGTCCAAACCTGATACAGGAGAGACTGTTTTTTCCAAGACATTTGAAGAGCATAGCAAGAACAAGGAAAAATATTTGCGATAATTTTGTATAAAAAAGCCCTGTTTCCTTAAATGGAAACAGGGTGTTTTATTTACTTTGGCGGTAAAATTAGGATGACTGTAAATAATGATATTCGGCCGTCTTTCAGACACACTATGTTTATTAATGTGCCTTTAGGAAATTTTTTTATCATTACTTTGTTATGCCCCCTGCTTTTTTTAAGCCCAGTAAACAGGCTCATAGCAGTACTTTTCGGTGTGCCCAAAGAGCATAATTCTTTAAGACTTCCATATCCCATTGCTTTAAAATATTCTTTTCTTTTTTCAAATCCATCATGCCCTATTTTTTTATAATAAGCTGCAATGAATTTACAAAGGAATCCTTCTTCTTTTTTTGTAATTCTTAAGCCTGAATTTAGTTTAAAATCCAAGCTTTTTTTTGTAAGGATAGGCTTAATAGAATCTTTTTCATATAACTCTATTAATTTTTCAATATAAGAGTTTTGATATGTTTCTCTTAAAGCTATATAATTTTCCCTAAGCTTTAAATCAAACTGTTTTACAAGATTCATTGTGCTCGCAGCAAGGTCAATAGCCTGGTCTTGAATGATAGGAATTTTGGTCTGAGAAAGAGAATATAATAAATTATTTTCTCTATATTCATTAATCAAAATGACTAATGAATCCTCAATGTTTTGCATTCTCGGTTGAGAATACAGAGTAGAAGAAAAAAATAAAATCAAAAAAAGAAATTTCATGATAAATCCTATTATATTATTGTTTAAGAACTATTTATTGCAACATATCATATTTAAAGAATATTGTCAAGACTAGTTTAATAATTTTTGGCTATTATTAAATAAATTATGTTTTTAGCTTGACAAAGCATATGTTTTTGTTATTATATAGATAATTCAATAGTCACAGACCGCAGGCGTTTATAAGACCTGTGCAGACAAATCTTATGATGTTTATCTGTGGCTGTTGGCCGCATTTTTTTATATCATTATGGCTAAAACAAAAAAACAGAAAAAAAATATGTTAGCTGATATGGCTGACAAAATGAACAAAGCTAAATCAATTGTATTTGCCAGTTTTGATGCTTTAGGCGTTAAAGACAATGAAGATCTTAGAAAGGAGTTAAAGCAGGAAAACAGCGAATACTATGTTGCTAAAAAGACTTTGTTTAATTTGGCTTTAAAAGATGCTAAATTGGAAAATATTGATGTTAAAAATTTTTCTGGTCAGCTGGCTGTTATTTTCGGTTATGATGATGAAGTGGCCCCAGCCAAGATTATTGCCAAGTTTGATAAGAGCCATCCTGGCAAGATTGAGTTCATGGGCGGTATTTTAGAGAATCGCTTTATTGAGCCAGATCAGGTTATGGCTTTATCCAAGCTTCCAAGCAAACAGGAGCTTTATGCCAATCTGGTTCGTTCAATCAATGTTCCCTTTAGCATGGTTAATGCATTAGCTGGCAATTTTCGTAACTTAGTTTATGTCTTAAATGCTGTTGGAGAAAGTAAAAAATAATTAATAATTTAAATAATATGACAGAAGAAAAAAATATTAAATCTCCTAAGGAAGAACCAAAGGTAGAAACTGATGCAGCTGTAGAAGCTGCTGACGTAGAAGTGCCTGAAAAATTCAAATCCTTGGTCCAGAGTGTTGAACAAATGTCAGTTTTAGATCTAGCTGAATTAGTTAAAATTTTTGAAAAGAAATTCAACGTTTCAGCTGCTGCTCCAGCCATGATGATTGCTGGAAATGGCGCCAAAGATGTTGGCGAAGAAGTTGAGGAAAAGACTGATTTTAACATTGAGATCACTGATACTGGCTCTAACAAGATTGCCGTGATTAAGGCAATCAGAGCTACCAGCGACATGGGCCTTAAGGAAGCTAAGGATTTAGCAGACGCTGCTCCTAAGCTATTTAAGGAAAGCGTTCCTAAGGAAGAGGCTGAGAAAATAAAAGCTTTATTAGAGGAAGCCGGAGCTAAGGTTACCTTGAAATAAGATTTATTTAATTAAAAAACAGGACTATGTCCTGTTTTTTAATACTTATTTTAAAATATTTTTTTTAATTTTTTTAGCTTCTTTAATAAAAAAATCTTGCCATTTTTTATTATCTATTTTTTTAATCATTTTAGGATAATCTTTAACTGTTTTGGCTTGCAATAATTGACTGCCTAGTTGGATCGGATCAATATGCCAGTCAAATTTTATTTTGGCTTTTTTTAATAAATCATCTAAACTCCATTTTTCTATTTGTAAAATAAAATAAAGGTCAATAAAATCCCTGGCTCTTGGTTTTTGATAAATAGTAAAAATTTTATTAACCGCAATATCAATTAAACTGTCAATGAATAAATTATTTTTTTTGTTTTTTTGATTAATCCTTGGAAAGGGAAAATAAGTAAACTCTAATTTAATTATTTCCTTGCTAGTTAGATATAAAAAGAATAAATTGCGATTAAAACTTTGTTCTAAAGCAATTTTTTTAATTTTAGCTTTTTTTT
The DNA here is from genome assembly GCA_043813955.1 of bacterium. Taxonomy (GTDB): domain Bacteria; phylum Patescibacteriota; class Patescibacteriia; order Patescibacteriales; family Patescibacteriaceae; genus JBDRKN01. The sequence goes on from JBDRKN010000008.1 coordinate 42,135, forward strand.
GAATGCTTTTTAAAAAAGTTAAAATAAATTTGGAATCAAATTCTTTTTCAGAAAAAAAATCCAAATCTTCTGAATAACGATGGCCTAAATAAAATTCAGCTAAAGCAGTACCGCCGGTTAAATAGAAATGTCGGCAGATAGTTTTGTTTTGGCTGATAAGATTTAAGATATTTTTTTGATCAGCTGTTAAGATCTTTTCTGTGGCCATAAAAGAAATTGTAAATATTTTTTCTTCTTAGGATCTAAATGTAATAATGGCCAGTATTTTTTTAGTTCTTTTTCATTGATTTTTTCTTTGTTTAAACCAAAATTAACCATTTGTTCCAATTTCCAGATAGTGTATTGCTTTTTGTCTTTTTTTAATTGTTTTGTGTCTACTGACCAGTTATACATAGCTTTATCTTACCACATTTTTCGCAAAAATTCAATGATTTGCAGGTTATATTTTTATTAAGTACCCCAGATTGGTATTTGATAGATAGTATTGTTATCTAAAAGATAAATAGTTTGTCCAGACTCGTCTACAGTAAAATCAATTAAGTTTGAAAAAGAATTGCTTGTATATTGGGCTAAGAATTTTCCGTTTTTGTTAAAAACAATTAAACGGTCATTTGTTGGTTCTATGATGTAGAGCAATTCATAGTTTTTTAAAGCAATTATTTTGCTTGGTTTATCCATTATAGGGTTGATTTCTTCAAGAGTGAAATTTTGTTTGCGCCCTCCGCCGTATTGATAAACAGTATTTTCGCTTAAAATATAAATAAAACCGTCAATTGACATGCTTTTAATCTCTTGCAGCTCATTTTGCTTAAGCCAGTCTTGCTTGTTTCCAAAACTGCTTCCATATCTGTTGTAGCGGTAAATTTGTTCATCCTGAGGCGCAAAGGCATATAGCCGGTTGTTAAATACAGTTATGGCTGAAATATTAGCTGGAAGCAGGTCAGAAGACATTATCTGCAGCTGCTTGCTGCTTGGGTCAAATATGGCAATACTGTTATTTGTTAAATAATAGATATTATGATTATCATCAGCTATTGGCATGCTTAAATTTTTAATACCAGATCCCTGAATAGCCGTTTTAGGAGCAGGGTCATTAATATCTACAGAATATATAGCTTTGCTGCTGCTGTCGCTAAGATATAGCTGGCCATTAACCAAGGCTAGATTCTCTGGTTTTATTTCCTTTTCAAAGCTCACTAATTGTTCTAGAGAGTCCAGGCGAGTTACATTATTAAGATTATCATACTCTTTATTATACTCATCAAGCAATTTTTCATAATCCTTGATCTGTTCTTCAGTCTTTTGAGGAAAATTTTCAAGAAGCTGGGATATAGCAATTAAATTATCTCTAGCATCTTTTAAATTATTATACAGCTTATTAGTTTCTATCTCTTTTTGCTTTTGTTTAATGAGGGTAATTTTTTGTTCATAGTCTTGTTTTTCTTCTATTTGTTGATTTTTAATTTTTACATAACTAAGATTGATTACAAAGGCAATCAAAACAATGCCTAAGATAGAAATAGTAATCAGCTGTTTTTTAGACAGGCTTTTTTTCTTATTAACAATGCTATGCTTAAGTTCTTTTAATCTTTTTTTATTAGTCAGTGTTTTAAAAACAAATACTGAGCCGTTCGCGGTTAGTCCAATAACTAATTTTACACTTCCAATAATTTTACTAAAAGCTGGCCGTCTAATAGCCAATTTGTCTCTAAAAGTTAATGTATTTTTACTTTGAGCCTTTTTCCATTTTTTTAAATCAATGCGGCTAAATATATTTTTCCATTTTCTAAAATTAATAAATCCGATTGGATTTAAGATTTGCGCTGTTCTTTCTTCTGTAAGGCTTAAAGCTTCAAGAGAGCTTTGCTTTTTTTCAGTTTGAATAGAAGGCTGTTTTTCTAAAATCTTTGGAGCTGTTTGCTTGGCCCTGATTTGCGGGCTTGGATCTGGCTCTGCTATGTCTTGCGGACGCCCGTTTTTAATAATCAATCCTAAAAATGGCACATAGACATTGGTTTGCTGCAATATATTTCTAATCTGTTCCACAGCTCCTGCTGGAGGCAGGGTAGTAATAATATCAACCAGCTGTTTTTCTGATAAATATTCATATAGGGCTTCATTGGTAAAAACAAAATAGCCGCCAATTGGGATGGAGCCATTTATGATATTAGAAAATAATTTGTTGATATTAAATACTTCTTGGGTTGGATCAAAGGTCTGTTTTGTTACATTCATTATGTCGTATTTTTTGTCAGCAGCCGATTTGGGCTTGTAGATTAAGAGGGCTTTGTTGCGCCCTAAGTTGGCAAAATGAAGCTCATTTTTGCAAATAACCCCTATTGATATATTAATATTAACAGGCGAGAATTTGATTTTTTCTGTTTGCAGAAATTCAACAATATTTTGGTTAAGCTTGGCAATGGCTGATTCAAAAATATTCTCAACTTTAACAGAAGCAGTTTTTTCCAAAAGCACTATCTGCTCATTATGGTAGTAATTCTTTTTTATCTGTTCAATTAAAAAATTGATTAATTTAACAGTTTCAGCCTGTTTGTTCTTAAATTCAACAAGCAAGAATAATCTTCCTAATAGATTTTCTTCATCAGCTCCAGGCTGGCTTATAAAAACCTTGCTCACAGTATCTGATTTTTGGTCAGAGCTGACTACTAATTGGGCAATTTTGTAGTTCATAATCGTTTAATCGCGTAATATAAAAACTCTTGACTAGACGTCTATTCTATTATACTATAAGTTTGAGAAAAAATAAAACTAATATATGCTGGATAAATTATTTGGTTCTAAAACAAGGGTTAAGCTGTTAAAGCTTTTTTTGCTGCATTCAGAGGAAAAGTTCTATATAAGAGAGATTGCCCGCCATTTAAACCTTCAGCTTAATTCAGTACATCGTGAATTGTCTAATTTAGAAGATTTAGGATTGATTATTTCCAGCGCTTCTGAAGAAGAAGCCAAGGAAAAGAAAAAATCTAAAATAAAAACTAAGGAAAAGAAATATTACAAGATTGATACAGGTTTTGTTTTTTACGAGGAAATCAAGGCATTAATTGTTAAATCTCAGATTTTTCATGAAAAAGACTTTTCTGAAAAATTAAAAAAAGCAGGAAAGATAAAGATACTGATTTTAACTGGATTATTTTTAAATAAATTTGATTCTGAGGTTGATATGCTCTTGGTAGGAAAATTTGACAAGAATAAATTAGCTAAAGCTATAAAGGATTTAGAAAAAGACTTGGTTAAGGAAGTTAATTATTCTGCTATGACTGAAGATGAGTTTAATTACAGAAGGGAAATAGCTGATATTTTCTTGTATAATATATTAGATAATAACAAAATTGTTGTCATAGACGAGAAAAAAGTGCTATAGGATTTTAATTAGCTTGCAGGCTTTATTTAAGGCCTGTTTTTATTATATTTAAGATTAAACAAGAATTAGATAGTTTGTATGTCAAGGCTAAATAGAAATGTCATAGTTGGAGCCATTTAGAAATGTCATACCTGGTTGATTAATTAATTATTTTTGAATTAAAATTGGCTGTTCTTTTTTCATCTTTCCGTATAGAAATTGTCTCCTCCATGGGTGGTCTATCGGAGGTATATATGAACCCTGTTTTTGTCTGGTAAGGGCTGGCAGTTTAATATTGATTTCCTTTCTCGGCCTTTCAGGCAGGACAGCGTAATTCAGATAATAATCCCTCAAACGCAACTTTATGGATCCGTCCAAATGTTCTTCAACAATTATCGCATCCTTTTTGTAAACAGTAGTCGGCTGTTCTCGGTCTAATTGAAAATACCTAGTTTTATACATCACTGTGTAATCATTATGCACTATTCTTTGTTTCTGCACTGAAAATATCTGAGGCAATTTTTCTTTGATCTGCTCGCTTAATTTTTTATGCAAATTCTTTTTCCTTTTTGGCGCAACCGCGAATTTAGCGTTAAGCTTTGGAATGTATTCTATTAAAAACTCATTAGCTTCTTCAGCAGTTGCGATCCCTGCCAATCTCAACTCTTTAACCAATCTGTCCTGCAATGTCTCAAACATTCTCTCAACCCTGCCCTTAGCCTGCGGGCTATGCGCTGTAATCGGATTTACCTCAACCTGATTCATAGCTCTTTGAAACTGCGTTATCATATCCTTGTTATCCACCGCATGCTTATGATTTATCTTGTAAGTACTGAATTTATCTAAGTAAACTGACAATGGCAGCCCATTTTTTTTAAAATACTCTATCCAGAATTTAAACACCGCAACCGTACTTTCATTAATATCAAATTTAGCATGAGTTATTTTTCCAGTAGCATCATCAACAGATAGTAACAGACAGCTTTCTTCCTCACCGAACCAAATATGGTATGAACCGTCAAACTGCTGCATCTCGCCATAGTTCTCTTTCCTGGCTCTCCAGACATGCCATTTTCCTGATTGCTTTCTAGATCTTGGTTGCCATAGTTCCATATCCGTCATAATACCCCGAATTGTTTCTTTGCCCAACCTTATATTATCTACTTCATTTAATTTTTCAGCAGCAAATGTAGGACCAAAATCATAGTATTTATCTTTTAATAATTTCTCTGCTTTTTTGATAATATCTGGATCTAACTTTCTGTTGCCTGTTTGACCCCTGCCTTTATGGATGAGTCCCTCAGCTCCGTGTTTAGCCGCTTTGGATTTCAATCTCTTTACATGTCTCACAGATACCCCTATTTGCTTAGAAGCGTCTGTGCCATTGATTTTTCCGTCAATTAAATTTTTAATGATATCATACTTTGATAGTTCTTTTTCTGACATACATATTAGTTTTTGTGACATAATTTTGTTTAGATTAATTAATTATATTAACTAAACAGATTATGGCACAAAAATTAGCAGGTATGACATTTCTAAATGGCTGTACTATGACATTATCATCTGGCTCCGACAAATTAGATAGTTTGTATTGACTTATTAAAAAAAATATGCTATTATTTTGGTATATTTTAAATGCACTTTTTAATAAAAGCTAATTTTAGCTATAATTATCAGGTATTAAAGGGAGTGATATCTTTTTGCTTATGAATAAACAAGAGTCAATTTTGAATCAAATCATGGCAAAGAACCAGTTGGAGGACTGGTTTAATTTAAATGCGCGCGCCATTATTGATCAATTATTCAAACAACTAAATAAGAGGGAACAGGACGTTTTGACCAGACGTTTTGGTTTGCATGGCCAAAGAAGGGAAACCTTAGAAGGAATTGGCAAACTCCATAACCTTACAAGGGAGCGTATTAGGCAGATTGAATCAAGCAGCATTAACAGGATTAAGAAAAATCCGGACTTGGAAGAGATTATTAGCAAATTAAAACAGACAATCAGCCATTTGCTTGAAGAGCACGGCGGCTTAATGTCCCGCGAACATTTATTTAAAATATTGGCTAATTTATCTACTGACCAGGAGGCTGATAGATTGACTCATGATAATTATTTAGATTTTGTGATTAACAAGGTATTAGACAAAGACATTGCCCGTATTAGCGGCAATCATTTTAATAATTCATTTAAGCTTAAATATCAGACTCTTGATCATTTAGAAGAGATTGCTGAAGAGTTAATTAGCAAGATTGAGTCTAGCAAGAAGCTATTAATAACCAAGGAACTTGTTGATTTAATAAAACAGCTTCCAAGCTACAAAACTAATGAGGACAAATTTGTTGTTCCTAATAATATTGATTTAAGCCAAGTTTTGTCTGAACATGAATTAACTGATAGAAGCATTTATGCTCTCTTGCACGCTTTAGTTGATATTAAGCAGAATAAGTTTGGATATTGGGGCCATAAGACATGGAGAGAAGTAAGCCCTAAAACTATTAATGACAAGATTTATTTGGTTTTGAAAAATCACGGCCAGCCAATGTATTATGGCGATATTGCCAAGAAGATTGCTGAATTAGGCTTTGATCATAAAAAAGTTAATACTGCCACCACTCATAATGAATTAATTCTTGATGACAAGTATATTTTAGTTGGACGCGGTTTGTATGGATTAAAAGAATGGGGCTACAAGAATGGCACTGTAGCTGATGTTGTTGTAGAGGTTTTAAAAGAAGCTGGCAAGCCGTTGAACAAGAAAGATATTGCTGACAAGGTCTTGGAACAGCGCTTGGTAAAGCAGACTACTATTAATTTAGCCTTGATGAATAAGGACAGGTTTGAAAAGGTTAATAATAAATATCAGATTAAGAAATAATTT
>JBDRKN010000009.1:0-13719 GCA_043813955.1 bacterium
TTTATTTAATTTTATGTTACAAATAAAACTATCAAGAATTGGCAAAAAAAAGGCTCCAATGTATCGCTTGGTTATTTCTGAAAAAGCCCGCGATCCTTATGGACATGCTTTGGAAATTCTAGGTTCATACAATCCTTTTAACAAGGAATTGGATGTTAAGGTTGATCGTATTAAATATTGGTTAAGCCAGGGTGCTCAAATGAGCCCGACAGTTAATAATCTGCTTGTAGAAAAAAAAATAATTCAGGGCGAAAAGATCAAAGCTTCTATTGCCAGAACTAAGAAAAAAGACAGGAAGAAAGATGCAAAGAAAGCTCCTGCTAAGGAGCAGGCTAAAGAGGAAAAACCTATTGAAAAACCTAAACAAGAAATTCTTATAGAAGAAAAACCAGCAGAGCAACCTAAGCCAGAAATTCCTGCTGAGCCAGAAGAAACTTTTAAAGAAGAGCCTAAGGATGAGCAACTATCCAAAGAGCCGATTAAAGAAGAAGCTCCTGTAGAAGAAAAACCTATTGAAGAGCCTAAACAAGAAATTCCTGCTGAACCAGAAGAAACTTTTAAAGAAGAGCCTAAGGATGAGCAACTATCTGAAGAGCCAATTAAAGAAGAAGCTCCTGTAGAAGAAAAACCAGAGGCTGAAGAAAAAATAGAGAATTAATAAAACAACCCATAAATTGGAAAGGGTTGTTTTTTTATTTGCTTAGAACTAGGCAGTAATTATATTGGTCTTTGTTTAATAATTTAATCTTTAAACCCGCTAGATCAGCTAACTGTCGCAGCTGTTTTATGGTAAAAGCATGGTAATAGCGCTGAGTATAAATATGAACCTTTGGATCTTTCCAGTCAAAGAGAATATCGCCAAAATCCATTCTATTTTTCTTTAATAATTTTAAGATCCAAAATTTAAAAATAAGCTTGCGGTATCTTGGCTGGCTCCATAGATTTCGTACAGAAATAATAATTTGTCCATCCTGTTTTATTTTATTCTTTAACTGTTTTAATGCCTGAACGCGTAATTGTCTATCTGGCAAATAATGAAGCATTGATATACAGAAAATATGATCAAAATTAATTTGCGGTATTTTTGTTAAATTTAAGATGTCATTGATTATGAATTCAGGCTGATTAGGATTATTTTTATATTTGTCTTTGGCAATTTTTAATAATTCAGCGCAATTATCAATACCAAGATATTTAATTTTATCTTTGAATAATTCAAACAATTGGCCGCTGCCGCAGCCAATGTCTAAAACATAGTCTGGCTTAACTTCTTCAGCCAGCTTGGCAACTAAAGCTGGTATTTGTTTTTCTTCAGCCTTGGCAGAACTTTTAGCAATTGCCTCAAAATTTCTTTGCACGATTTTTATAATTTCATTTTGTGTATGCTTATCCATTAGTTTTGTATTTAGATAAAGTTATTCTGATGTCATCATAACTTATTTCATCGCTAAGCTTTTCTTTAAGCTCTTTAAGCTTGTCTGTTTTTAATTTTTTAAAAATCTTGATTATCTTTTTTTGCTTGTCTATCTCAACTAATTTATCAATTTCTACTGGCAGTTTTTTTTCAATTAAATAACAAAGATGATTTATAATAGTTCCTTTGGTTAAATCTCTTGCCCTGGCAATCTTGTCAACACTCAAACCCCTGTTGTATAAATCAAAGGTTTCTAACTGAGTCAATTTAGTTGATAAAATAGACTTTTTAACCGGTTTGACTATGATTTCATCTGGTTTTTCTAATTTAACAGTGCTTACATGGCTGCCATACAGGCAAACATCGCATTTATTACATGCAGATGATTCTGCATCTCCAAAATAATCTAAAATATACTGCTGTCTGCAATTTTTATGATAGACATAGTTTTCCATTTTATCAAGCTTGTCATAGGCAGCTCGCAATTTTGCTTTAAGCTTGTTAAAATCCAGCTGGACTTTCTTTTTAGGCACGCGCTGCAGAATATCAATTTCTGTTCCTTTAAAAGGAGGTTTGTATTCTATAATGTCTTGATCCTGAAGCTTTTTTATTAATCTTAAAATAGATCCTTTTTGATAGCCGATTACTTCAGCTATATCTTCTAAATTAACCTGCCAGCCAGCAGTTAATTCTTTTTCATAATGCTCTTTTAATTTTTCAAACACTCCTTGCTGAACCTTAGCCTTAGGGTTTATAGACCCAGATGCTTTGTCCCAGTCTATCTTGATATAGGCATTGCCTATTTTTTCCTTAGCCCTTCTGATATAGCCTGCGCTTTCCAAAACTTTAACAGCAGTGCTTATAGCCATTTCTGGAACATCTTGCACAAGCTGCTCTAATATTTCTCCATAAGTGATTAATATTTTATCCTGTTCATAGCTAGCAAGAATCTCATAAATATCTAAAATCAGTTCTGGAGAAGGATTGTCTCCTTTTATAAAAAAATCTCTAATATACCTGTCTCTTGGAGAGTAGAGCAGCAAACAAATGCTTGGCTGTCCATCACGTCCAGCCCTGCCAGCTTCCTGGTAATAGCTTTCTATTGAGCCAGGCATATCAGCATGGATTACAAATCTTATATCTGGCTTGTCAATGCCCATGCCAAAGGCGTTAGTAGCTACGATAATCGGAATTTTGCCAGACATAAAATCATTTTGAACACGTTTTCTTTCTATTGTTTCCATGCCAGCATGATAGCCTACGGCATCAATGCCATTATCAATTAATAATTGCAGAATAGCGTCAGTCTTAGCTCTGGTAGCAGAATAAATAATTCCAATTGCTTCAGGCAAGCTCATGATTGTTTGTAAAATAATCTGGTATTTTTGTGAATCATTAGCTTGTGTTACGCCAAATTGCAGATTGTTTCTGGCAAATCCTGTAATAATCTCAGAAGAGTTGTTTAAGCCAAGCTGTTTTTTAATATCAATTCTTACTTCTGGCGTAGCTGTTGCTGTTAAAGCTATGATTGTTGGATTGCCAACCAGCTCAATCGCTTTTTTTAATTGAAGATAGCTGGGCCTAAAATCATGTCCCCATTGGCTAATGCAGTGAGCCTCGTCTATAGCAAACAGGCTTACATTAATATCAGCCAAGCTCTTAACAAATTCCTGGTTGTAAAAGCGTTCAGGAGCAATAAATAATAATTTGTATTTTCCTTGCTTAATATCATTAAGTCTTTTTGCAGTTTCTGCCAAAGAGATAGAGCTGTTTACAAAAGTAGCGGCAATGCCGCGCTGATTCAGCTGGTCAACCTGGTCTTTCATCAAAGCAATGAGCGGAGAAATCACAATAGCAATTCCGTCCAAAACTAAGGAAGGCAATTGATAGCACAGAGATTTGCCTCCGCCAGTAGGCATAATGACAATTGTATCTTTGTTTTTTAAAACATTGTCAATAGCCTGCTCCTGGCCAGGCAGAAAACAAGAAAATCCATAGTGGATTTTCATTAAATCAATTAAATCAGATTTGTTTTTTGACATTTACATTTATTACATACCCCCAAAGTGTTTTTAAAAGCCATAGCAATAGTCATTGGACCTACGCCCCCTGGCACAGGAGTAATATATCCAACCTTATCCTTAACATCATCAAAGTTTACATCTCCTTTTATCTGGCCATTGACTTTTGTAATGCCAATGTCAATTACAACTGAACCTTGTTTTACCATATCTTTTGTAATATATCCAGGCTTGCCTACAGCAGTGATCAAAACATCGGCCTGAGAGGTTTTTTCTTTTAGATCTGAATCATTAACTTTAGCTAGAACAACCTTAGCGTTCATTGAATTAAGCAGTTCTGCCAGATTTTCTTCAAAAATATCAGCATTAGCTATAATACAGACTTGCTTGTTAGATAAATCATAGTTAATGCTCTTTAATATTTCCAAAATTACGCCATATACTGGAGGAATAATCTTAAAACCATCTGTTTGTTTGCACAAATGTTTTAAATTTTCGCTATGAAATCCGTCAATATCCTTGTTAGGATCAATAGCTTGAATGATTTTTTTAGTATTAATATGCTTAGGCAATGGCAGCTGGACCAAGATGGCATTGATTTCTTTATCCTTATTTAGATAATTAATAGTTTGTAATAGTTTTTTTTCAGAAATATCAGCTTCGCATTTATATAAATGAGTATCAATACCTATAGTTTTAGCCTGCTTTTCCTTTAAGTTCACATATAAGCATGAATCTTCGCGGTCGCCGACTAAAACAATGGCCAAGTTAGGTCTTGGCTTGCGCAGATTATATATTTCCTTAGCTATTTGGTCTTTAATTTTTTCAGCCAAGGATTTTCCGTCAATTATTGTCATAAGGCAAAGGGAATTTAGAGCATAAATTATTTATCTCTTGCTTTAATTTATCTAAATCTTGATTCTTAATAGCTTGGTCAATAATCTGGGCAATGCGTCTGCTTTCCTGTTCTTTCATTCCTCGGGTTGTAATAGCAGGCGTGCCGATTCTAATTCCAGAAGGATTGTAAGGCGGCTGCGGATCATTAGGAACCGTAGAGCGTGAAACAGAAATGCCTATTTGTTCCAAGGTTTTTTCAACTTCTTTGCCTATGAGGTTTTTGTCTTGCAAATCAATTACAAATAAATGAGTGTCAGTTCCGTTTGATAATACATTATATCCTAGATTAATAAATTCTTCAGCCATGGCTTTGGCATTAGATATAGTTTGTTTGGCATATTCTTCAAATTCTGGCTTTAAAGCTTCAGCAAAAGCTACTGCCTTGGCAGCAATCACATGGTCATGAGGCCCCCCCTGTATTCCTGGGAATACTGAGCGGTCAATATCTTTGGCAAATTTTTCCTTGCACATAATAATAGCTCCTCTTGGGCCGCGCAATGTTTTATGCGTGGTGGTCATGACAATGTCAAAAATTGGAACAGGGCTTGTTAATTGCCTGCCAGCAATTAAGCCGGCTGTATGAGAAATATCAGCCACAGACACAGCGCCTATTTCATCAGCAATATCCTGGATAGCCTGCCAGTCAATTTCTCTTGAATAAGCAGAAAAGCCTGCTAAAATCATTTTTGGCTTTTCTTGTATAGCCAATTCTTTTAATTTATCTAAATCAATCCTTCCATTTGAATCAACTTCATATTGGACAAAATTAAACAGCTTTCCTGAAAAATTAACAGGATGGCCGTGTGATAGATGGCCTCCATGGTCTAGCTTTAAGCCCATGATTTTGTCGCCTGGGTTTAATATGGCCAGATAAATAGCCATGTTGGCAGGAGAGCCTGACAAAGGCTGGACATTCACATGTTCAGCTTTAAATAATTTTTTAGCCCGTTCAATGCATAAGCTTTCCATTTCATCAACAACCTGGTTTCCGCCATAATATCTTTTTCCAGGGTAGCCTTCGCTATACTTATTAGTCAAAACATTGGCCATGGCTTCAAGCACAGCAGGAGAGACATAGTTTTCAGAAGCAATAAGCTCAATTTCTTTTTGCTGGCGGTCAGTTTCCTTTTCAATTATCTTCCAAACTTCTGGGTCTTGTTTTTTTAAATCTTTGTAATTTATCATATTCACTTTATAGCATAAAATTCTTAAATTTGCTACAATTAAAGTAATAATAATTAAAGCACAAATTTATGAAAAAAACAAGCCTGAAGCTGATGCTCATTGCCTTGTTGATTGTACTTTTCCCATTATCAGCCAATGCCTTTGTGGTTAAATCTGATGATGTTGTTAAAGTAGGACAGGACGAGATAATTGAAGGCAATCTCTATGCAGCAGCTTCATCAATCACAATTAACGGCACTGTCAAAGGCGACCTTATCTGTGCTGCACAGACTATTAATATTAACGGCCCTATAGAAGGAGATATTATCTGCGCTGGACAGACTATTAATATTAACAGCTATGTTGGAGGCAATATAAGGGTAGCTGGCAATACAATTAATATTAACAGCAAGGTTGGGCGCAATGTAATGGCTTTTGGCAATGTTGTGCATTTTGGCTCAGGAGCTGATGTTGGCTGGAGCGCAATGGTTGCCGGAGCTAATGTTAATGTTATGGGCAAGGTTGGAGGTACGCTGCATGGAGGAGGCGAGAATGTTACTGTTGACGCTGAAGTGGCTAAGAGTGTTGATTTTGACGCAAAGACCTTGGTTATTGGCGATAATGCCAAAATAGGAGCTGATTTAAATTATGTTGAGTATAATAAAGGGGAGGTGGAGGTTTCTGACAAAGCCGTGATTGCTGGAAAAATTAATCCTCGCGAAAAAAAGATTGCAGGAAAGCAGAAATCAATTATCTGGGGCATTTCATTAGCATGGATTTGGGGCAAGATTATATCCATATTCAGTGTTTTAATCCTTGGCTTAGTATTTATTAGCTTATTCAAGGACAAGGTTGAAAATACAGTTAAAAAGATGATAGACAAGCCATGGGCTCAAATTGGCTGGGGCTTAATAATTTTAATTATTACTCCAGTTATTGCCTTAATTCTGGCTATTACTATTATTGGATTGCCATTAGCTGCGATTTTAATATTTGCATGGCTAATTATGCTGTTCATAGCTAAAGCTATGGCTGCGATTGCTTTTGGATTCTGGCTTTTTGATAAATTTAAGAAGAAAACCAAAACATTGATGTGGCCAATGATTGTTGGTATTATAATATCCTACATTATTTTCTGCATTCCGTTTATTGGATGGATTCTGGCCTTGGCTGCATTGCTTTGGGGATTGGGAGGACTTTGGTCTTGCTGCAAAAAGTATTATTAAATAGGTTTTAAAACAACAAGGCGGGCATTGCCCGCCTTGTTGTTTTTTAAGAAGTGGTGGTATAATAGTTAATATAGATAATATAAAATTATGGAAACAAATCCAAAGATTTTTAGAGCCTATGATATTAGGGGTATTTATCAGAAAGATTTTGACGAAGAGCTTGCTTACAAGCTTGGCTTGGCATATTGTCATATGAGGCGCAAGGAGCTTGGCAAGGAGGATTTGCAAATTACAGCTGGATGCGATATGCGCACATCTTCCCCGATCCTTAAAGAGTATTTGATTAAAGGCTTGTCAGAAGGAGGAGCTAAAGTGATTGATATTGGGATTTGCTCTACTCCAACATTCTATTTTGCTGTATCTAATTATGGTTATGACGGCGGAATCATGGTCTCAGCTTCTCATAATCCAAAGGAATATAATGGATTTAAAATTACGCGCAACAAGGCCATATCAATCGGCATGGGAAGCGGAATGGAGGATTTAAAAGAATTAGTGTTTAAAGATTTGTCTCGGTCTGACTATGGCGAAATAATTGAAAAAAAAGATATTTTAATAGAGCAGGTCAAGCATGATTTAAAGTATGCTGATATTAGCAGGATTAAGCCATTAAGAATAGTGATTGATCCTGCCAATGCTATGGGCGCTCAGTATTTTGATGAATTATTCAAGCATTTGCCGTGCGAATTGATTAGAATGAACTGGGATTTGGACGGGAGTTTTCCAGCTCATGAAGCTGATCCATTTAAAGCAGAAAATGTTAAAGATCTTGGCGAAAGAGTTGTCAAAGAAGGAGCTGACCTTGGCATTGCCACTGACGGTGATGGGGACAGGATCTTTTTTGTTGACGAGCTTGGAGAGCCAATAGAAGCAGGAATTACCAGGGCTATTTTATGCAAACTTTTTTTAAAGGAAAAGCCAGGGGCTAAGATTGCCTATGATGTCAGGCCTGGCAGAATTACCAAAGATGTTATTGTAGAAAATGGAGGAGAGCCAATTGTAACAATGGTAGGGCATACTTTAATTAAGCTTAAGGTTCTTGAGGTTGGCGCGTATTTTGCCGGAGAATCTTCTGGCCATTTCTTTTTAAACATGCCAGACGGATGTTATGAGATTCCTATGATAGTTGCTTTAAAAATTTTGCAGGAATTGTCAGAATCAGGAATGAGATTCAGCCATTATATTAAGGATTATCAAAAATATTATCATTCAGGAGAGATTAATTTAAATATTGATAATGCTGAAGAAAAAATACAGATGATTAAGGAAAAATATTCTGACGCTAAGCTAAGCGATATGGACGGCATTAGCGCAGAATATGATGACTTTTGGTTTAATGTCCGATTATCTAATACCCAGCCGTTATTGCGCTTAAACTTGGAGGCAAAAACAAAAGAAATTATGCTTCAGAAGAGAGATGAATTACTAGAATTGATTAAGGGATAAAATAAACCCCGCTATTTAAGTAAGCGAGGTTTTAGCCGGTTTTGTTTTGCTTTTGTAAATAAGGCCTATATTTTTTTAAGCCATCAATTACTTTTTCTACTAGCGTACGATCCAGATCTGTGTCTGGCTCAAGAATGCTTCCAAAGCATTCTTTAAACTTTGCAGCTCCTCCGTTTTCAGCAAAATAAGTTGCTGCTTCCTCTAAATCAGGCTGATGTTTTAAATTTACGCCTGTCTTCCAAAAATTATCATCATCGATTATTAAAGAGAATTGCAATAATCTGTAAAAAAGAAAGAGCGCAGTTTGCTTTTCTTCTAGAGTCATGATAGCCTCCGAGTTGTTATAAAAAGAACTTAAAATCTATTTAATGCCAATTGCATTTTTAGCTCTGACCATAGTCTTTTGAGCTATTGGCCTAAGCTTTTTAGCGCTATTGGCAAATATTTTTTCTATATCTTTATTACTAATCTTATTACACCTTTTTTGAAATTTAGTCAAGAATTCTGCAGTTATATTAGCTAAATCCTGCTTAAACTCTCCATAACCTTTGTTTTTATACATCCTCTCTAATTCTTTAATAGTTTGTCCTGATAATAATGAATAAATGATTAAAAGGTTTGATATGGCTGGCTTTTTCTTTAAATCATACTTAATTTCTTTTCCAGAATCAGTCTGAGCTTTCATAATTTTCTTTTTAGCTGTTTTTGGATTATCAGATAAGGCAATATAATTAGCAGGGGATTGAGCTGACTTGCTCATTTTTTTATCTGCATTATCCAGGCCCATTATTCTTGCGCCTTGTTTTCTTAAAATTACTTTTGGAATTTTGAACACTTTGCCGTATTTGCTGTTAAACCTGCGGGCAATGGTTCTTGACAGTTCAACATGCTGGGCTTGGTCTTGGCCAACAGGGACTATGTCTGTATTGTATAATAATATGTCAGCTGCCATGAGAACTGGATAATCAAACAATCCTACAACAGCATTGGCTGTTTTAGCCTTGTCTTTAAACTGAGTCATTTTTTTAAGATCATTCATGCGAGCTGTGCAGTTAAAAATCCAGGCAAGCTCAGTATGCTGATGAATATCTGACTGCTTGAAAATCATGCATTTTTTAGGATTAATTCCTGCGGCAATATACATTTTAGCTGTGTCTATAATCTGCTGATTATATGTTTTAGGATCATGCTCAATTGTAATGGCATGATAATCTACTACGCAAAAAATGCAGTTATACTTATTCTGCATTTGGACCCATTGTGAGATAGCCCCTAGATAGTTTCCAATATGAAGGTTTCCAGTAGGCTGGATTCCGGAAAAGGCAATGGATTTTTTTATCATAATCATATATTGTTATTTTAGCTAATTATGAGCCATGAGTAAAGAGCAATTTTTTTAACTGCTAAAAGCTTGATTTTTAAAGAAAAATAGGGTATAATTAAATTAAGAAAAACATATGACCCTGCAAACTTTTATCAAAAAAAGAAAACATTTAATTTGGTATGTCAAAGATTATGATCAGCTTAGTGATGCAGTAATTATTGAAGCTACTTTGAATTATGGTAATTGGTCTGATGTTCAGAAATTAATAGATATTTTAGGCATTGAAAAAGTGGCAAAGATTTTTAAAAAGCAGACCAGCCGAAAAAGAAATAACTATGATCCCATAACTAAGAATTATTTTAAATTGTATTTTAATAAATATGCATCCTGAGATTTTGACATCAAATCAAGAAAAATTATTACCATTAGTAAAAAAGTTTAGTAAAAATTTTGGTTTAGTTGGCGGTACGGCGATTGCCTTACATTTAGGCCATCGCCGATCAATTGATTTTGATCTTTTCACCTTGAAAAAGTTTGACAGTTTGGGGGTTCGTAGAAAAATTCTTGCTAACAACGGCACAATAGAGGCAGTTTTGCGTAAAAGGATAGACGACTATACTTTAATGATTAACAAAGTTCAGTTTACATTTTTTTATTATCCTTTCCCAATCCGATTTTCCAATACTTTTAAGAAAACAGTGCGCTTGCCGAATTTACTCACTTTGGCTGCTATGAAAGCCCATGCTTTAGGCCATCGGAATAAATGGAAAGACTATGTTGATTTGTATTTTATTTTGCAAGATTATCATTCAGTAAATGACATTAGTCTCCAAGCAAAGAGGATTTTTAAAGGTGAATTCAATGAAAGAATTTTTCGCGAACAATTGTCTTACTTTCAAGATATTGATTACTCAGAGCCAATAGATTATTTGCCGGGTTATGAAATATCTGACAAAAAAATCAAGCAAGAGCTGATTAAATTAAGTCTTAATTAAAATTTTTAATTTATCTTAACTTTAAATTAGGACTAGCTTTTAATTTTCGCCAAGCAATTGTTTGCTTGGCTTTTAATTTAAAATAGCCAGCAGTTGCTACCATTGCAGCATTATCAGTGGCATACCTTGTGTCAGGCATTACTGATTTAATTGATGTGATTTTGGTAGAAAACTGCTGGCGTAATTGTTTGTTAGCTGAGACTCCTCCTGCTAACATTATTGTTTTTGCTTTGTATTTTTTTTCTGCCTTTATTGTTTTATAAATCAAAGTGTCAATAATAGCTTGCTGGTATTCATAGCAGTATTCTGGTATTTTCTTTTTCCAGTTTTTATCTTTTTGAATCTTGTAGAGCAGGGAAGTCTTTATTCCTGAAAAAGAAAAATCAAAATTGTTATCATGCATCATTGGCCTTGGGAATTCTATACCAGTGGTTTTTTTAAACTTTTCTGCTGTCTTGGAAATTTCAGGCCCTCCTGGATAACCAAGTCCTAATAGCTTTGCTCCTTTGTCAAAAGCTTCGCCAGCAGCATCATCTCTAGTATCTCCGATTGTCTTGTAATTCAGATGGTTTTTCATCAGAACCAGCATTGTATGACCTCCGCTTACTGTTAAAATAATT
This sequence comes from bacterium, assembly GCA_043813955.1. GTDB lineage: Bacteria > Patescibacteriota > Patescibacteriia > Patescibacteriales > Patescibacteriaceae > JBDRKN01. The sequence continues at coordinate 11,111 of JBDRKN010000009.1, forward strand.
GCAGGAAATTTAATTTTATCATTATTAATATAATTGGCATAAATATGCCCTTCAATATGATTAACAGGAATTATTGGTATATTCCAGGCATATGACAGGGTTTTGGCTGTTTCCACGCCTACTAATAATGATGTAATCAAGCCAGGGCCTATTGTTACAGCAATAGCCTTGATTTTTTGGCTAGCCTGATTTTTCTTAATTTTAGCCTTAGCCAAAGCTTCATTGACTACTGGCAGAATATTAAGCACATGCTGTCTGGCAGCTACTTCTGGAACAACGCCTCCGTATTTTTTATGGATCTCAATTTGTGAGGATACTACATTAGATAATACTTTTATTTTATTTTCTTTGCCCTCAATTATGCTTGCAGCAGTTTCATCACAGCTTGTTTCAATTCCTAATATTAACATAGTGCTATTTTAGCACTAAAATAGAAAAAAAATCAAACTTGACAATTTGCTAAAATTTATTATAATAGTAATACAATTATCCCTTTTTTAAGGGATTTATATTATCCAAGGTCCCTTCGTCTAATGGTTAGGACATCAGGTTTTCATCCTGGAAACAGGGGTTCAATTCCCCTAGGGACTGCATTAAACGATTTTTCTCAAAACTCAACACGCCCTCGCTAAACGCTCGGGCTGAAAGGTTAGCTTTAACCAAGTAATTAAAAGGTTTTTTAAATAATATATTAAGCTGTCCAGTATGACTCAAGAACTTACAACAAAAATAGCTATTTTTCAGAAGAAAGGGGTGCGAAAAATTATCCATAATAACGAATGGTGGTTTTCGATAATAGATGTTATTGAAGCGTTAACCGGAACAGAAAGACCGAGAAAGTATTGGAATGATCTCAAAACGAAACTAATAAAAGAGGGTTATTCTGAAGTGTCCGAAAATATCGGACAGTTGGAAATAATCGCTCAGGACGGAAAAAAAAGAGAAACAGACTGTGCTAATACAGAAACTGTTTTTCGTATTATTCAATATCGCGCATTATCAGGCAAAGGCAATCCTAAAATTATAACTTTAGGAGCTATTCTCAATGGCCTTGGCTTCCGTTTATCTATAGAGTCAAACGCTCGTCATTCAACTATCGCATCTTTTAGATAGTTTTTATTATAAAATAGAATTTATTATTTTTTAAAATATATAGGCTTGAGCCATGTATTTTTTTATTTTTCTTTTTATGCTAAAGTATTATTTATGAATAAAAAAATAGTCATTATTGTTATTATCCTAATATCTGTATGCCTTTTATCTTATGGCATGCATTTTGTTAATAAAATGGAAGATGATAACAAAGTTCAAGCTGAACTAATTAAGACAGACAGGGTTGTTAAGATTGAGATAATTGAAGGCAGCACGTTTGGAAAGTTAATGACTGAGTTTAGCGATTTAAATGCTTTAACAGTTAATGGGATATATAATGCGTCAAAAGACGCGCATGATTTAGCTGAAATAAGGGTAGGCAGATTTTTTGAGCTTGTTTATGACAAGGATACTGATTTGTTTAAGGAATTTAAATATAAGATAGACAGCGAGGATGAATTGATTGTTTTTAAAAATCCTGAATATAAAGAATTAGAATTTATAGTAGTTGATCCCTCTGAAGCTGAAGTAGAGGAGATTGAACAGGTTCCTTTCTGGCTCGCAAAAGTGAGACCTATTCCATATGAGGTTAGAATCAAGGTTTCAGAAGGAAAAGTAGAGACTTCAATGTATGAGGCAGCTTTGAAAAATGATATTGATGAGCGGGCAATTATTGAATTAGCAAATGTGTTTCAATGGACAATTGATTTTGCAATGGATCCAAGGGTTGGAGATGAATTCAAATTTATATACGAAGAGCGGTATTTAGATAATGAATATATCATGCCTGGGAGAATTTTAGCAGGCAAGTATGTTAATGTTGATACAGTTTTTGACCATTATTATTTTGAGGAGAGCGAAGATAACAAGGGATATTTTGATATTGACGGCAACTCAGTCCAAAAAATATTTTTAAAGGCTCCTGTTGAATTTAAATATATTTCTTCTGGCTACACTACTGGTAATAGGGTTATTATGGAGTTTGGCTTATCTGGTCCGCATATGGCGATTGATTATGCTGCTTCCATTGGCACGCCAATCCGCACAGTTGGCGATGGCAGTGTTATTCAGGCTGGCTGGAGTAACCAGGGCTATGGTTATTTAACCGCTATTCGCCATAATGGCACTTATACCACCCATTATGCCCATCAATCTGAAATTGCTGTCCAAGTTGGCCAGCGGGTTGAGCAAGGCCAAACTATTGGCTATGTAGGAAATACTGGCTATTCTACTGGACCGCATTTGCATTATGAAATGATTAAGAATGGCGTTAAGATTGATCCATTAAAAGAGGTTCTGCCGCCTGGCAAGCCGATCAAAGATGAAAATAAGGAAAGATTTTTTAAAGAGATTAAGAAATATCAAAAACAATTAGAAGTTTAATTTTTTTGACTTAATATAGCTGTGTATTAAAGTAAAGTATAAAGGTGGGATTTTAAAAATTAAATTTTAAAAAATAACCCTTGAATAATTATTTTGGGGTTATTTTTTATTGTAAATTTTTAAATATAAATTTG
>JBDRKN010000010.1:0-17941 GCA_043813955.1 bacterium
ATCATTTGAAGAACAAAAATTGCATTTTTTTATATATCATACTTTAGATTTACAATTGATTTTAAATTAGTCTAATATTTTATCTAAAGTACGAGCAAAAGTCCAGTTTTTATACCCTTGAATATTAACTTAAGCCTAAAAAAAGAATAAAAAAATTGAGTCCAGCTATTATTAAACGAGAGTATGAACGATTAATTATTGAATTAAGTTGGAAATCTTCAGCTATTGAAGGCAATACCTATTCATTATTAGAAACCGAAACCCTTATTAAAAAAAACAAGGAAGCTAAAGGTCATAAAAAAGAAGAAGCCTTAATGATACTTAACCACAAAAAAGCCATTGATTATATCAGGGATAAAAAAAGCAAATTTAAAACATTAAATCTTAGAAAAATAGAAAATATCCATCAACTCTTAACAAAAAATATGAATATTGGGAAAGGCTTGCGTAATAAGTCTGTAGGTATTACTGGCACTAATTACAAACCGTTAAGTAATCCACATCAAATCAAAGAGGCTACAGAGAAACTAATTAAAAAAATAAACAAAATTAAAAATCCTGTAACTAAATCATTAATACTAGTATTAATGATTTCATATATTCAACCTTTTGAAGATGGTAATAAAAGAACAGCTAGAATAACCGCTAATGCTATTTTATTAGCTCATAACTACTGTTCACTCTCATATAGCAGTGTAGATGAAACTGAATACAAAAAAGGAATAATTTTGTTTTATGAACAAAATAGTACACTATATTTCAAAGAATTATTTCTTAATCAATATAAGCAAGCAATTAATAATTATTTTCAATAATAAATACTTAATAATAAAATGCCCCGTTATAACAGGGCATTTTATTTTTTATCAAACCAGCGCGCGTAGCGAGGGTGTGTTGGATTTGGAAGTAAATCGTGTTATCATAAAAATTGAAATTGCCTGCTAATCCAAACTCTTATCCTTTATCTTATCCTCTACTTCCTTGATAAATTCTTTTTTATCAACCCCCCTAGCCTCTTGTTTTCCCCTATCCCGTACAGCCAACTTATCAGAATTCATTTCCTTGTCCCCTATGACTAAAACGTAAGGGATTTTTTCATTAATGGCTTTTCTGATTTTGTTTCCTACTGTTTCATTAGAATCATCAACAACTATTCTAAAATTATGCTGCTTAAATTCTTGAGCTAATTTGTTGCAGTAATCCGCATGCTTTTCACCGACAGACAGCAATTTAATTTGTATTGGAGCAAGCCAGACAGGAAAATTGCCTGCGTAATGCTCAATTAAGAAAGCGATTACCCTTTCCAAAGCGCCGACAGAAGAACGGTGAATAACAATAGCTTTCTTTTCCTGATTGTCTTTATCAATATAATTAAGGTTAAAACGTTCTGGCATTACAAAATCATACTGGACAGTAAAGGCAGTATCCTCTTTTCCTAAAACATTTTTCATCTGAATATCAAGTTTAGGACCGTAAAAAGCAGCGTCAGCAGGCTCTTCTACAAACTTAGACTTCCTGCTTTTAAGCACATTTCTCATTAATTCTTCTGCTTGATCCCATGCCTTATCATTTTTATAGTATTTCTTCTCATCATCGCGGTCGCCTAAAGACAGTCGATACCAGTAATCCTTTCCCATTTTCAAGCCAAATGTCTTGGAAATGAATTCAATTAAATCAAGAACTCCATTTACTTCTTTTTTAGCCTGTTCTGTGTCAGCGCATATAATATGCGCATCAGCCAGACAAAAACTTCTCACTCTCATTAAGCCTGTAAGCTCTCCTGATTGTTCATATCTATATAGCTTGGCTATCTCAGCAATGCGCATTGGCAATTCCCTATAACTCCTTGGCTTGCTTAAATAAAGCTCAAAATGATGCGGGCAGGCCATTGGCCTTAGCATAAATTCTTCATCATCAATCTTAATAGGCGCATACATAGAATCTTTGTAATACGGATAATGGCCTGATTTTTCATATAGCTCCAGTTTTGCAATATCTGGCGTATGCACATGCATATAGCCGCGCTTGATTTCTTCGTCTATAATAAATCTTTCCAGCTCTCTCATTATCACAGTTCCTTTTTCTGTCCATAAAGGCAAGCCTTTGCCAACTAAATCAGAAAAAACAAATAAATCTAATTCTTTGCCAAGCTTTCTATGATCTCTCTTCTCTGCTTCTTCTATTGCAACCAAATAATCATCAAGCTCTTTCTTGGTTTCAAAAGCCAAGCCGTAAATCCTTGTAAGCATTTTGTTATGCTCGTCACCGCGCCAATAGGCTCCGGCAAGCTTGTGCAAAACAAAGCTTTCTGGCTTTATTTCATTTGTTGATTTAATATGCAAACCTTTGCATAAATCATTAAATTCTCCAATCTTATAATAGCTTGCCATGCTTTCACCTTCTTGCTTTAAATCATCAAGCAATTCCACCTTATACGCCTGCTTATTATCCTTCTCATTCTTTATTGCCTCTGCAATATCAATTTCCTGTTTTTCAAAATTCAAATTTTGCTTAATGATATGCTTCATTTTCTTTTCAATCTTAACTAAATCAGTATCGCTGATCTTTATTTTTCCAAAATCAAAATCATAATAAAAGCCATTATCAATGGCCGGACCAATAGCAAATTTCACATCTGGCCACAGTTGTTGGACAGCATAAGCTAAAATATGTGACAAGCTATGGCGCTTTGTTTCTAATTGATTATCCATATTTTTATACTAGGCTACTTTGCTTAAAAACATCTGTGCTAACTTGATTGTAATCCAGAGCCAGGCCATAAATGGAATAATCAGGCCAACTACAACTCCTAAAAGCAACAAAAGCAAATCTTGAGAAATCACATTAGACGCATTAGTTGTCTTTATTTTTTTAAGCATAATTAAAAATTAATCTGACCAACTTGAATCTTTGATAAATTAGCATTAGTAATTCCAAGCCCTAATTCACGCATAATGGAGAAAGCGTCATTTGGCCTGCTTAAATAATACCTGTATGATAAAGGGCTGATATACCAAGCCTCGCCATTGCCTTCTACTTGCAACAGAATCCTTCCGCGCTGCTCTCTGGCAAAGCCTAAATCATGGATTAATCTGCCAGAACCAAGCGGATTGTATCCGTTTTTAATTTCCTCAAAATCACTATAACTATCTCCGTCTGTATCAGCCTGCTGCCAATTAGTCAGTAATCCTTTTTCCAGCATATCAGGCAAGCTATCATTGTCAGTATCAGAGCCGGCCGGCATAATATCCAAACTTACAGGAATTTTTGATAAATCAAAATTGCTAGCGCCAACAGACAGCTTTTTCATTACAGAAAAAGCATCTTCTGGCCTTCCTAAATAATATCTCTTGCGGTCAGCTGGATTAACATACCAAGCCTCTCCGTGCTCTTCAACCTGAAGCAAAATCTTGCCAAAGACGCTATTAACCAATGGATCTTCACGCGGCTTAAGCCATAACAAGCCGTCAGGATTAATTACATATTCTAAATGGGTCTTGCCATATGTATTAATGTCAAAATCTTTGTAAAGCTCTTGGCCAGAATCTGAAGGCACCATTATTGTATATCCAACTGTATTTCCCTGCAAATCTTTGTCAGCCAAGTACAAAGTAAAGATGCCAGAATCAGGCATCTTAAAGCTTCCCTCTCCCTTGGTTTTGTCAATTATTTGTTTGCCGTCCACATCAGTAATGCGAGAATAAATTTTAAATAAATGATTAAGCTTTAATTCCCTGTTAATATCTCTTAAAATCACATCTACCTGATTAAGCTGTCTTTCAAAAAATATCTTGTCACTGCATTCAAATTCCAGATTATTAAATTCAAAACAGCCAAACTTGCTAATCTCATCGCAAACTTCTAAAACATACCTCTTAGCCGGAGTTGGATAAAATAACATCTTGCCAATACCGTCATCATCAACTTTGCCGCTGGATACCCTGTTGCCATGAATTGGCCTGTTGTCATTATCCATTTCCTGTTCATATAATGAAAAATTAAGATCTGGAATAATTTGACTGTCTGCGTTGCGGAAAGACAGCTCTAATTCTGTCTTTGAGTCGCATCGTCCTGTGTCTTTGCCAGACGTTTTGAGCAAAAAGCTTTTAGAAGTGCGGGTTTGATCATTAATCACAATGTTTGTAAAATTGGTTAATTCATTATTTGTATGCTTGTATTGGATCAAATATACTCCAGCAGGATACTGCAAATATGCCTGGCCTTTGTCATCTGTCTTCATGCTTGCTAATGACTTTCCTGGCTCATATGTCCCATATGGGCCAATAATCTGCTCATAGAGCGCAAGCTTGGCATTAGGTATGACCTCGCCAGTATTGCTGTCATTCAAAGTGACGATTAAATCGCTAAAAGCATAAATAATTGGCTTTACCTTTTTATCAACAGTATTGATATTGTATTTGTAAAATTTCTGTCCAGAGCTGTTTTTAAACTCAATAACATAATAATCAATCGGATTAACAAGCATGGTATTATGGCTTGGCAGATAGACTACTTTTTCGCCTTGTTCGCCAGTATTAAAGCCGCCTAATGATTCTAAGACCATTGGATTGCCAAGAGCGTCAGTAGTCTGGGTATAAATAGTAAACTTAGAATTTTTTTCCAGCTGGCCTTGAGAATTAGTCAAAGCTACTTTAATAGCGCTCAAATATTTTGTAAACGAAGTTTCTTTGCCGCAGTAAAGATACATGGCATCTAAAAACCAAAAATCAAACTTAACCCCAGACGGATTATTTACCTTTAGGACATAATAATCAACTTCAGTATCTGGGTATACTTTGGCCGTGCCACTTCCAATATATTCGTCAATGCTAGCGCTGCCGATTGAATCTCCAATAGTCTTGTTCTTATCCACATCTTCCAGCTGTTCATAAATGCTAAACCTGGCGTCTGGTATAAATTGATTGTCAGCGTCCCTTATAGTAATTGTTACTTCAGCTGCTTCATCGCATCGCTCTGCATGCGCTGCTGTTCCAAACAGAATAGCAAAACAAAGCAAACAAAAAGTTATGTTTTTCTTGGTTATTATCATAAAATCATATTAACTATATTATACCATAAATAATTATCTCTTCCACGGCCAAACAGCATATTGGCTATTGACCTCTATCTTGTTTTCAATCTTTATCAATCTATTATACTTAGCTGTCCTTTCCCCTCGGCACGGCGCTCCAGCCTTAATCTGCCCTGTTCCCATGGCTACTGCAAGGTCTGCTATAAAGGAATCTGATGTTTCTCCGCTACGGTGAGAAATAATGCTGGTCATTTTGTTTTCCCTGGCTTTAAGTATTACATCAATTGTTTCAGTCAAAGTGCCTATTTGATTTAATTTAATCAAAATTGAGTTAGTTGCCTGATATTCAATGCCCTGTTTTAATCTTTTTATATTAGTCGCATAAAGATCATCTCCTACAACTTGGGCATTAACTGTTTTTGTAAATTCTGCAAAGCTTTGCCAGTCATCTTGATGAAAAATATCTTCTAAGCTTGCTATAGGGTATTTATCCATTAATTTTTTGTAAAATTCGGATAACTCCTGGCTAGTCATAGTGCCTTGTTTTTTAAAATTATACTTTCCATTATCATAGAATTCTGAAGCAGCTGCATCTATTGCAAAAATAAAATCCTGTCCCAAGCTATATCCTGATTTAAGCACAGCCTCTGAAATCAATTCAAACGGCTCCTCATTAGACTTGAGCTGAGGAGCAAAGCCCCCTTCATCTCCAACACAGGTATTATATTCCTTGTCCTTTAGTATTTTTTCCAAATTAAAATAAACTTCAGCGCACATTCGGACAGCATTAGCTATAGAGTTAGAATTAACAGGCAAAATCATATATTCCTGAATATCAGTAGTCCAGTCAGAATGCTTGCCTCCGTTCATAATATTCATTAATGGAATAGGCATAATATACTTGCCTCCATGGTCAGGATTAAATTTAGCTAAATAATTAAACAATGATTTTTTTTCTGATTTGGCCTGTGCGCATGCTGCTGCCATAGAAACTGACAAAATAGCATTAGCTCCTAGATTTGACTTGTTATCTGTGCCATCCATTCTAATCATTTCATTATCAATTGCTTTTTGCTCTTCTGCTTCCATGCCTATGAGCTTTTCAGAAATCTTGTCTACATTAGCCACGGCCTGCAAGACTCCTAAGCCATTATATCTCTTTGGATCATTATCGCGCAGTTCTACTGCCTCATAAGCGCCTGTGGATGTTCCTGAGGGCACAGCAGCAATGCCAGAAGATCCGTCTTCCAGGTTAACGGTTGTTTCAATAGTAGGACAGCCCCTGCTGTCTAAAATTTCAATAGCCTTTATTGATCTAATTTTCATAAATTTAACCTAAAAACTTAGAGTTAGACCTCCTTATTGATATAATAGCATATTTTAATATAATATGATATAATAGAATTAGAAGGAAATCTTAAAAATTAAAATAAAATATATGGACAAAAAGAAAACATGCGGTTGCAAAGGAGACTGCAATTGTGCAAATTTTGAAAACATTAAGGGAAAAGTGGAAGATGTAGCAGAAAAAGCAGTAGAATTTGCCAAAGACACAAAAGAAAAATATGACAATGCAAGCCCGGCAACTAAGAAAAAAATAAAGACTGGAATTGGAATAGTAGCTGGCTTAATTGCTTTGAAAAAGATTTTTGGCAGAAAGTAATAATTATACAAAAAGTTAGACCGCCTTAAGGGCGGTCTTTCTTATTTTTTTAAATAGGTTCTTTCTTTTTCTGGAAATTTTTCAACAACTAAGAATATAAATTGCTGTGGCTGTCCACTGCGACAAAAATACATTCATTTTCATTAATAAATTTGTAAACAGCCCTTAAATCTCCTGTAATGTTAATACTCCTATAATCAGTGTATTTTCCCTTTAAGGGATGGTTGTTAAGCTGAGGATCAAAAGGATTTTCTAAAAATAATCCTAATCTTTCTTGTATTTTTTCCTGCTCTCTTTTCTTTAATTTCTGGGACTGCTTTTTAAAATTCTTGTGAAAACTAATTTTCATACAGAGGCAAAGTATTTTTCAAGCTCTTTTTTAGAAGAAAAAGAACTGGAAATATTTTTATTTCTCTGGATATCAAACTCAACTCTGCTTAAAAGGTTTTCCAGCTCTGGAGACATTTTAGGACTAATGCTAAAATATACTTCTTTATTTCTAACAAACTGCCTTAAATAAGCGTTAATAACAGCACTCAAAGAAAAGCCCATTTCCTCAGCAAGCTTTTTAGCATGAGTTTTTATCTCTTTTTCAGTTTTAATATTAATTACTGTCTTCATACCTAAAGTATATACTATGGTTAAAAGATGTCAATAGCTGGCCAAGCCAGCATTGATTATAATTTTTTTAAATAATACTTTCTCTCTTTTTCTGAAAATTTTTCAATAGCATAACGCATCATAGCGCGCGGCATTTTTTTAAGATTCTGGTCTAAAAATTTTTTTAAAACTTTTATATCCCTCTTCCCTGCTTCCCTAAGCATCCATCCAGCAGCTTTATGAATTAAATCATGCTTGTCATCAAGCAATGTTTTGGCAATCTTTATAGTATCATTATAGTATCATTAAGCTGATTATTTTTTATAAAAGCAAAAGTAGCTATTATGCTGATACGCCTTTGCCATAAATTATTAGATTTAGCCAGCTTGTATAAAATACTTTTCGCTATAATACTTTTCGCTATGTTTTTCGCTATTGACACATAATACCTGTATGCTATAATATAATTGTCTTACAGTTCTCTCCATATAGAACTGTATATAGAACTGTTTGGGTATTACATCCTAGAGCCACCCTCCACGCGGAGGGTGGTTTTTATTGTTTTCTTTTTATTAAATCTCTACCCCAAATACCATTTATATTTAATACATCACAATATCCATCCTTGCATTTTCTTAGTTCTTCTGAAACATTATTTTTTGAAGAAAATATAAACACTTTCTTACCACTATTATTTAAATAACTTATTAGAGGCAGAAAATCAGAATCTCCAGTGAAAAAAATTGCTGTATTATATTTATCTAAATGATGCATAGCATCTACTGTTATCCATACATCCATATCACCCTTTTCTTTAACGGATTCGCCTAAATCACTAACTATTTTTATTCTTTTCAACTCTTTTTTTCTAACAACAAAACCTAGTCCTTTTTCTAAAAAAGTAAAAAATTTATGCTTTCCATCTAAGCTATAATCTCTTGTCCCCTCAGCAGGATAAGCCACATAATAAAATACCTTAATGATAGATGGTTTAAATTTTTCCTTGATATAGCCAATTAATTTTTCATAATCAAACATTTTTCCTTTAGATTTCTGTGCGGCCCATAAGTTTGATGAATCAATAAAAACATATAAGACTCCTATTTCATTATCAGTAAATTCATTGTTTAAAATTTTTGTAAGTAAAGACATAAATTAAGTAAAAAAAGTAATAAATAAAAAAATTTCTTCATCCTATTTTTTTAAATAAAATTGCCGTCTTTTTTCAGGTAAACGTTCAATAGCATAACGGAGCATGGTCCGTGGCATTTGCTTAATGTTCTGATCTAAAAATTTTTTTAAAACTTTTATATCTCTCTTCCCTGCTTCTCTTAACATCCATCCGACTGCTTTATGAATTAAATCATGCTTATCTTTTAATAATATTTTACTAATTCTTAAACAATCAATAAAATCTCCTTGCTTTATAAAAGCAAAAGTTGCTAAAATAGCAATCCGTTTAGTCCACAAATTATTAGATTTTGCCAGCTTATACAAAACACTTCTATCCTTATCAAGCAAATAATCGCCAATAATATTAGGCGCAGTTAAATCAACCAAATCCCAATTATTAAACGCATGGCTGTTTTTTAAATAAAAATCAACAATCTCTTTTTTATTATCAGCTTTGGGATATTTGTATGTTAAAATCAAAGCGCCTGTTAAGCGATGCTCATGCCAAGGGCTGGACAATAGCTTTTTAATTTCAAACAAGCTTAAATCTTTGTATTTTTTAGCTATACTTCTTTGATCTGGCACTATAATCCCAAGAAATTTATCATTCTCGCCATACTCGCCTTTTCCAGTCTTAAAAAACCTGGCTAAGATTTTGGCTTTGCCAGGATTTTTAAGTTTATCTAATTCTTGTTTGAGTCTGGTTAAATTCATTAAAATAATTTAATATTAGCTAATTATAACGATATTGACATAAATATTTTTTTTTGCTATCATTATGTTATTGATACTATTACTCATAGTATTATATAAAAACAGGCGTCGCCCGTTGTGGGCCATGGCTTGTTTTTTATTTATTATTCTTTCCTATAATAGATTTTCTATGATCAAAAATACTAGCTCTAATCTTATCTCCCTCAAAAACATAGTTCGATATTTCCTGATTTAATTCATTTTTAAAAAATGAATTATTAATTTTTAATTTTTGATAAACAAAATTAAGAAATTTTCTTTTGTAAGTATTTTTTATAATAATATTATTCTGTATCTTAAGGCTACAAAGTATTGTTCCTAAAATTAAATCGGTAAGTTGTAATAAATCAGATGACCTTGAATCAATTTGACAAACGCCGGCTATTACAAATTTTTGATAATGATCGTTTACAAACTTTTTTATAGTTATTTCCAAATCAGTTCCTTCAGGAGAAAAATAGTCATCACATAACAATATTAATACTTCTTTTGGATATTTTCCTATTATTAACTTTAATAAAACAACTGTAAAACTTCTGTATACTTTATATAAATCATTATTATAATGACTCTCAAAATCTAACTCTTCTTTATTTAAAATTAAACAATTAAAAATAGCTTTCTCTGACAAAAAAATATTAAAAAACTCTCGTGCCACATCAAATCTTATCTTTCTATCTAAATTCGACCATTTTAACTCTTCCCGATAATTATATCTATCTCTTATTTTCCTAATTTTGTTATATATTCTTTCTGGATTACTAGATTTAATTATGCCTAAAGCAAAAAATTTGTCTCTAGGACTATTAATTAATCCCGTTTCGTCCAAAAAACAAAATAAGCTTTTTATATCTTTGAAATTCTTTTGATTTAACATTTATTTAACCCAATACTTTTTTATTTTAAATAAATAATCTCTTTGCTTGGCAAAAGTTTTTGAAAATTTAATTATCATAAGATTTATTAGAAGAATTTAACCAAGAAATTGCTTCTTTGGCATTATTAAAAGAGGGGGAAACAATACCTTCTTTTTCAATTTCTTTTAATTTTTCTAACAAATTTAGATTATTTTCATCTTCCTCCTTTAAATTTAGATTTAGCTCTCTTTTATAAATAAAATTGCGGAGCAAAACATTTAAAACATCACTTAAACTTAAACCAAATTCTTTTGCTAAATCTTGAGCTCGTTTTTTAATTTTTATATCAGTTTTAAAATTTATTACAGTAGTCATATATTTATTGTATATCTATATTATACTTATAGTATATACTATGGTTAAAAGATGCCAATAGTTGGCCAAGCCAGCGTTGATTATAATTTTTTTAAATAATACTTTCTCTCTTTTTCTGGAAATTTTTCAATAGAATAACGCAACATAGTGCGAGGCATTTGTTTAACATTCTGGTCTAAGAATTTTTTTAAAACTTTTATATCCCTCTTCCCTGCTTCCCTAAGCATCCATCCAGCAGCTTTGTGTATTAAATCATGCTTGTCATTAAGCAATATCTTAGCCAGCTTTATAGTATCATTAAGCTGATTGTTATTTATAAAAGCAAAAGTAGCTATTATGCTGATACGCCTTTGCCATAAATTATTAGATTTAGCCAGCTTGTATAAAATACTTTTATCCTTATTTAATAAATAATCTCCAACAATATTAGGCGAGGTTAAATCAACCAAGTCCCAGTTATTAAAAGCATGAGTGTTTTTTAAATAAAAATCAAAAAATTGTTTTTTCTGCTTATCATCTCCAGATTTATACTTGGCTACTAGAATTAAAGACCCAGTTAAACGGTGTTCATGATAAAGGCTGGCTAATAATTTCTTAACATCAGCTAAAGATAAATTCTGGTATTGCTTGGCAATATTTCTTTGTTCAGGTACGGTTAAACCTAGAAATTTATCTCCTTCGCCATACTGGCCTTTGCCAGTCTTAAAAAACCTGGCATAAAGCTTGGCTTTTTTAGGATTGCCTTGTTTGGCTATGGCTTGTTTTAATTTAGTTAATGACATGGACTTATTATATATAAAAAGACCCCGCTATGCAAACAAGGTCTTTTGATAATAATCAGATATTATTAATAATATATTACTCAACATAATCACCTATCGGTATTGAATTTAATTCATCAGCAAAGCCCCAACTTAATAAACGCATAACATTGTAGGCAACATAAGGATTAATATAATAAGCAGCTCCTTGATAGATTTGCCAAGCCTGGCCTTTGGCTCCAGGTCCATCTACATATAAATAAGGGCCAACCAAACTATTAGCTAGATTTTGGTCAGTTATATGAGGACCTGGTCCATTAGGATCATAGCCAAATTCTACTTCTTCTCTGTCACTATAGCTGTCGTTATCTGTGTCAGGATTATTTTGATCAGTTAGAATAGCATCTTCATAGGCATCTGACAAGCCATCGCCATCACTATCTGGTTGATTTAATGATAAATCTGGGTCTAAACTACGAGGAACAAGTGATAAAGTATCCCAATTAATACCTGTGCTAAAAGCTCGTAAAACATCATAAACAGCTTGATCGTTAGCCAGATAGAAGCGATGCAATGTGTTTGGATCTACAAACCAGACTTCCCCATTATGGTTAGTATCAAGTAATAGCATGCCTTTAAAGTCTTCTGCTAATTGCATGTCAGGTTCAGTGGCTATTGATTTGGCAAAATCAATAGTTTCTCTTTCTTGATTAGTGATAGGACGATTAAGATCTAAGGTGATGCTACCGTCTTCATTATATATTTTATAAATTGGCGGGCTAGAATAACCCGTGCCGGTTGGACTATCACTATAGTGATTATTAAACTCATCGTCACCATCATCGCCATCATCATCGTCATCGTCTAGAATGCCACCGCCTGGTACACATGCAAAACAATCATTATCTATACTTCTCAGAGCAGGGTGTTCACTAGTCTTTTTCCAAATACCATCAAAATTCCACTGATCTAATGGAGTATTCTCTGTATTGTTGTAGAAATGATTTTCAGTTTGTTCAGAGCAGTTAATGGTGCCTCCATCAATAACACCTACGCAAATACTTTGTTCAGTACTATCACTGGCCCAATGACTATTATATATTTTACCGTTTATACTAAACCCAACTAAACCGCCAACATATCTACCACTACTAGCGACTAAACCAGCCGCGTAACTATTATTAATAATACCCTCCCCCGTAGAACCATCATTTATACCAACTAAACCACCGGCAAAATTATTAGCAGAAACCTTGCTATCAGAATAACTAAACTTTATAATTCCTACATTCTTTCCTACTAGTCCTCCAACCTCCTCGTTGCCAGAAACTTTTCCAGTAGTATAATTATTGTTTAAAGCATTCATAGAATTATAACCCACTAAACCACCAATCGATTCACTCGCACCAAACACCTGGGCATTAACATAATTATTTTCTATAGTGCTTGGATATTCACTATAACCTACAATACCACCTACCGAATTTATGCCGGAAACATAACCAGTAAGCTGGCAGTATTTAATTGTACTCCCGTCCCTACTAAAACCAACAAGACCACCAACCTTATTATTACCAATAATATAAACATTTTTTAGATGCACATTCTCTATTAGGGCCCCACTAGTCGCAATAAATAAACCAACGTATTCTTCTTCTGGCAAATTAATATACAGATTATTTATTTTATAACAATTTCCATAAAGTTTACCGCTAAAATGATCTATAGAAATGAAATTATTATTAAAATAACTTATAATACCAATTGGATCAAAACCTTTACCATTATTCCAGTTGACGGTTTCGCTACAATCAATATCGTTAGCTAAATAATAAGTAGCGGTTAAGTCGCTTTCTATGTTCTGCAAATCTGTACAGTTTCTGATAGGAATGCCTTCTTGCTGAACTTCGTGTTTCCGGATATGACCGTCTATACAATGATAATCACAATCTTCATCCTTATTATCAGGGTCTTGATGATTAGCTTGCTTGTATCCTTTACCATGCCAATAACCATCTTTCCACCATTCTGTATTATCTGGTAATTCACCCTTACACATTTCTAATTGTAAACACCTTTCACAGCCTAAGCCTGAGATATCCTTCATTCTTAAAACTGGATTTTCATTAGTTAACCGCCAAATAGTGTCAAAATTCCATAAATTCACAGGTGATACATTACGAGTATTATAGAAATAATTTTTATTTACTTCTAAGCATTCAGATATTCCACCATAATCTTGACCTACGCAGACATGAGGATCTATTAAATTTTTGCCCCAATAACTATTAAGCATTCTGCCATGAGGATCATCATACCAATAATCATAAGCATTGACACCAATTAAACCACCAATTGTTTCCCCTTCACCAATCAACTCACCCATTGCATAACTATCATTAATCTCACCAACATTGCCTCCAACTAAACCGCCGGTATTTCGATCACCAGTAACACTGCCTTCGGCATAACAATTTTTAATAAACCCGTAATCATTTTTACCAACTAAACCGCCAATAAAAAATTCTCCAGAAACATCGCCTGCAGCATAACTATCTTTAGTATGTGCTACCTGCCAGCCAATCAGACCACCAACAGAACTTATTCCAGAAACATCGCCCGTAGCATAACAACGCTCTATAGTTGGATTATAATTTCTGTCATTATTATGAGCTTTACCGATTAAACCACCAACATATCTAATACCATGGACCAAGCCTGTAGCATAACTATCTCTAACTAGGGTTTTAGTGCTATTAAAGCCAATTAAACCACCAACACTATCATGACCAATTATTGTACCAGTAGCATAACTATTTTCTACATAAAATTCACTAGTGTTAAAGCCAATTAAACCACCGACACTATTTTCGCCTTCAATATCAGCTTCACTATAACTATTATTTACTGACCCCCAATTTTCTCCAATAACTCCTCCGACCCTACTATCATCATTAACACTTTCAACTAAATCCCTAGCTCTAATAAAACCTGAACTAGAAATATTATCTATGATAGATCCGTTGATAGATCTGTTATTTGTACCTATGACACCACCTATCTTAGATGATCCAATTACATCACCTTGCACATAAATATTCAATATTGTGTCCCCAAAGCTCGAACCAACTAAACCGCCAACATTAAGTTTGCCACTAATATTAATTTGTTTCAAATGAATATTTTCTATCAGGGCCTCAACACTTACTCTAAATAATCCAACGTCATTTTGTTCTGGACGATTAATATATAAATCAGTAATAGTATAACAATTACCATGTAATCGACCCTTGAATGAACCAATAGGTTCAAAACCTTGGCCATTATTCCAGTTTTTAGTGTCAGAACAATCAATATCATTAGCTATATAATAGGTAGCTGATAGATTGTTCTTTATATTCTGTAAATCTGTACAGTTTCTGATAGCAATGCCTTCGTTGGTTCTCTCGGCAGTACCCTTTTTCCACTCATAGCCTGCTTGACAATGAAAATCACAATCCTCATTAAGATTATTAGGATCTTGATGATTAGCTGTCTTACTGCCATTGCCATAATAAATATTATCATCCCACCATTTAGAATTATCTGGTAACGAACCTTCACATTGATCGTCTTCCTGTTTTAAACATTTTCTACAATCTTTGCCCACCTCATGTAAAATTGGAAAGTCATCTGTAGTTTCCCATAAATTTAGGAAGTCCCATTTATTTAAAGGCGGCTTAATGGTAGTCTTATAAAAATAATCTTGACTATCAATAGCTGTACAATCAATATTGCCTGAACTATTAAAAACACAATTCTTTGAATCGTCGTCATGATAAACCCAATAACTATTAATAATATATGAGTCATAATTTCTAGCAACAAAACTATTACTTTTTTGCCAGGTCACATTAACTTTACTCGTACTATAAGAATCTTTGATATAAGAATCCCTTGTAGTAGACATTTGTTCTTGTCTACCAACAAAGCTACCAGTTCCTTGCCCAGAAGAACCTGTTACATCACCAGCAGAATAACTATTAATAATATCGCCACCATAGTTACCGCCAGAAAAACCACCTACTATCTTCTCGCCTATAACATTACCAACTGAATAACTATTCTTAACACTCCCATTAAAAATTTTACCTATTAAACCACCTATAAATTCATGGCCAGTTACTTCTACATCAGCGTAACTAGATTCTATAAAACGAACAGTATTCGAATTATGACCAACCAAACCACCAATTTTGTCACGACCTGACACCTGCGATCTGGTGACAGAACTTTTTATAATGCTGCCTAGATTATCTCCAGCTAAACCGCCGACAAGATCTAAACCAGTAATTTTAACATTTCTTAAATTAACTCCTGAAATAAAAGAATTTGAAGAAATGGCACCTAAAAGTCCAACATAACTATGATTAGGTCGATTAATATATAAAGCTTCAATAAAATAACAATTGCCATAAAGCTTGCCCTTAAAATAATTGCCTGCACCACCAATAGGTTCAAAACCTTGGCCATTATTCCAATTTTTAGTGTCAGAACAATCAATATCATTAGCTAAATAATAGGTAGCTGATAGATTGTTCTTTATATTCTGTAAATCTGTACAGTTTCTGATAGCAATACCTTCGGTTGTTTTATTAGTTATAGCACTATCCCATTTATACCCAGTTTGACAATGAAAATCACAATCTTCGTTAAGATTATTAGGATCTTGATAATTAGATGTCTTACTGCCATTGCCATAATAAATATTATCATCCCACCATTGAGAATTAGCAGGGAGATCACCTTGACATTGTGAATCTTCTTCCTCTTCCTCAATACACTGACCACAACTTGTATGAACTGTTATTAAAATGGGGTGAGTAGCTGTAGTTTTCCATATGCTTGAAAAATCCCAATCCTGAAATGGAGTTTTATTGGAGGTATTATAAAAATCTTTTGCATTCTTGGGACTGCAATCTATTTCATCTGTAATATATCCAGCACACTCAGGCATGCCAGAAGTATCTTCTGCCCAATAACTATTGGTTACGATAGCTCCATCATTTTTACCAATTAATCCACCAGTGCGAGTTATACCAATAACTTTACCAACAGAATAACTATTATCAACCTTTGCAAACCACCAATTTCTTCCTATTAAGCCACCGACATCTTCCTCACCAGTAACTGCACCTGTAGCATAACTATTTTTTATAATATTATCAGTGGCCTCTCCTACTAAACCACCAACCCGACTATAACCTACAACATCACCTGTGGCATAACTATTCTTAATTACTCCATAACTGCTCTCTCCTACTAAACCACCAACATTAGATTCTCCAGAAATATCGCCTATGGCATAACTATTCTCAATTACTCCATGACTGTATCCACTATCATTCTTTCTATGATCATTTAAACCGACTAACCCTCCAACCTGTTGAGCACCCCTAACTTCACCGATAGCATAGCTGTTTTTAATTATTGACCCCTTATTTTGTCCTATAATGCCACCTAATTCATGTGAGTATCTAGGAAAAGAAGAATCACTAGGCGCTTTTACACCCACTACCAAAATATCTGAATAAAGATTTTCTACATAAGAGTTATGAGTTTCACCAGCGACACCACCAACACCTCCATTACCTGATATAGTTCCTTTTTCAACTATTATTTGATTTAAGCTACCTTGATTAAAAAAAACACCAACAAGACTACCCACATAATGATAGCCTATAACCGAAACGTCATTCAATCGAATATTGCTCAAGGTAGCCTTATCTGTATAACCAAAAATACCGACATAATACTGCTCTGGTCTGTTAATGTATAAACCTGATATTATATTGCAATTACCATTTAATGTCCCTGTAAAAAGTGTATCAATATGACCAATAGGTTCAAAACCTTGGCCATTATTCCAATTTTTAGTGTCAGAACAATCAATATCATTAGCTAAATAATAAGAGCCTGATAAATTATTTTTTATATTCTGTAAATCTGTACAGTTTCTGATAGCAATGCCTTCGGTTGTTTTATTAGTTATAGCACTATCCCATTTATACCCAGTTTGACAATGAAAATCACAATCCTCATTAAGATTATTAGGATCTTGATAATTAGCTGTCTTGCTACCATTGCCATAATAAATATTATCATCCCACCATTGAGAATTATCTGGTAATGATCCCTGACAAGTGTCTTGCTCTAAGCAAATACTGCTAGGACATTGGCCATCGTCGGGTGGGACAGGCTCAATAATAGGCAGAGGCACTGTATAATTATTGCAAGGCAAGGTTCTATCTCCTTCAACACAGTTCCAGTTATATCTTTCGGTCTGCGAATTATATTCGCAGTCCTGCATACTACCGCTAGAACAAATGCAAGCCAATGTATGGCATTGAGGAGCCGCCCAGGCATTAGATGAGATTAAGAGAAATGATAAAAAGACAAAAACAAAAATAATACAAATTTTTCCCATTACACTAAATTTAAGTAATAGATTACTCATAGTATTGAATTTAAATTATTAAAATGATTCTATTTATATTATACCATAGATAAAAAAAACAAAAAACTACATTTTTTGCTTTGTTGGCTTTCATATGTCGTGGTGCCTAGAGCGGGAAACGGGACTCGAACCCGCGATTTTCTGCTTGGGAAGCAGACGTTCTACCACTGAACTATTCCCGCTAATGTGGACTTGAGGGGATTTGAACCCCTGGCCTCTGCAATGCGAATG
>JBDRKN010000011.1:0-34277 GCA_043813955.1 bacterium
CGAACTTTTTGATTTTTGGGCTAAATTAAGGTAAAATAATTATAGAAACATGTAAGCATAAGTAGGTTATGGATACATATAAACATAAACGAACAACAATCTCTGAACGCGACCCGATCTATAATCTTATTCAGGAAATGAAACTGCGTAGATTTAGCCGCAACACGATTAGTTCCTATCTTTATTATACCAAAGATGTTTTGCGGTTTGCAAATAAAGCTCCAGATAATATTAATAGTACTGATGTAAAGGATTATTTAGAGTCTTTGGTAGATTCTGGATTATCTGCCTCTACTTTAAATACTGCATATAGCGCTTTGCAGTTTTATTTTTCCAAAATTTTACATAGAAAGTTTTTTGTTCATATACCGCGTGCTAAAAAAGACAAAATATTGCCTGAGGTTTTTACTAAAGAAGAGGTTTTAGCTATTATCAAGTCAGTAAATAATGTCACTCATAAATTAATTTTAGCTGTAATGTATAGTTCTGGTTTAAGAGTTTCAGAAGTAATTATCTTGAGTGTAAAAGATATTGATTTTTCAGCAGGCATGGTTATAGTACGCAGAGGAAAGGGGGCTAAAGATAGAAAGACTATTATGTCTAAAAAAGTTGGCAATGTGTTATTGGATTATGTTAAGAAAAAAACTGTTAATGACTTTGTTTTTATAACCAATAGAGGGGGAAAATATACTGATAGGTCTGTGCAAAAAATATTCTATGATGCTTTGCAAGCCGCTGGTATTAAAAAACAAACTGGTTGTCACAGTTTGCGCCATAGTTTTGCCACTCATTTATTAGAAGATGGATACAGTTTGCGTCATATTCAGGAATTATTAGGGCATGCTAATGTGGCTACTACTCAAATATATACTAAGGTAACTGTTTGTAATCTGCAGAATGTTAAAAATCCTTTTGATTGAATTACATTTGATCTAATAAGTGTAATTGTAGTTCATTAGTGATTGGATTATATGTGGCAAAAGTTGGCTCATGCCTGGTATTAGAAATATTTCCAGGGTTTACTATTTTTGTTTTACCCTCTGTTTTTTCCCAAGGTTCATGCGTATGTCCGTAAAATATAATATCAGGTTTTTCTTTTAACAAATCATTAATTAAATATGGTTCATGGCAGATTCCAATTTTTTTATTATCATATTCAAATATTCCTCCTTTTCTGTTAAAGAATTTAATATTATTATATTTTTCAAGCTCATCATATAATTCCATATTGCCTTCTGTTAAATATATTTGATTATTAAAATTTTCTGACAAATATTTTAAAGTTTCATTATTAGTAACATCACCGCAGCAGATAAGGGCGGTGATGTTTTTTTCTTTGCAAAAATTTAATGCTTTTTTTAGATTTGCCAGATTATCATGAATATCTGAAATAATGGCTATCATTTTTTTAAGTTTATTTCATAATTAATCTGTTCAATTTTTCTTAAATTATTCTTAGCCTGGTCATATTTAGTGCGCAAATAGCCAGTCATATCAAAGTTAACCAGATGATTAAGAATATCATTAATAATTTTATGGTTATTCTTAACCAGCTCAAGATTATTTTGCGCAGCTGCGTTAATAGCCTGTCTTAAGAGCTCGCCAGTTAAATCGCTTATGCCTCCTAAATAGGCAGTAGTGCTTAATTTAATTTTAATGATTTTTTTAATATTCTGTTTTTTAGTAGTCCAGTAAAAAGTTTTGGCTTCTACATATTCTTCAACAGCAGCCTGATAGGCGCCTTCTTCTATTAAGCGGTTGTAGCCAAAGTTTTTTTGAAGTTTCTTAATTCTGTTTTCAATATTTTCCAAGGAAGATTTTGCTGTTTCTAAATCAGGCTTGTGAATGGCAAAAATAGTCCTTTTAGAATCATGCAAAATAGCGTTAGAGGTGCTAATAATCATCCTTCTCTGCTCTACGCTGTTTTTGTAGTCTTTTTTAAGTTGGTTTAAAAATGTTTTTTGCAGCATTTATTTAGCAACCCTGAATACTTCTTGCACTGAAGTTTCTCCTTCCAGGGCTTTAATCAGACCGTCTTGGATAACAGAGATAAATCCATGCTGTATTGCCTGATGTTCTATTTCTTTGTCCATGGAAGTAGGTTGCGCTATTAGTTTTTTAATATCAGGAGTGGCTGTGATAGCTTCAAATAATCCAATCCTGCCCTTGTAGCCAATGCCTCCGCATTCTTTGCATCCAGGACTCTGGTAGAATGTAAGGTTGTTTGGTATTGGAATTCCTGATTGTTCGCCCAATGTGCTTAATATTGATTTAACATCATTCATAGTCTTTTCGTCAAGTTCTTGCTCTTGTTTGCAATTTTGGCATAATCGTCTTGCTAAGCGCTGCCCTATAGAGCATTCTAGAGAATTTGCCAGCAGGTTGCGGTCAACTCCAAGATCAAACAGCCTGGCAACAGCGCCTGCGGCGCTGTTTGCATGCACAGTTGAAAGAACAAGGTGGCCTGTCAAGGCAGCTTCAATAGCAGTATTGGCAGTTTCTTTGTCCCTGATTTCGCCAATCATAATAATGTTGGGATTCTGCCTCATTAAGGATTTAAGAGCAGTAGAAAAAGTATATCCTGCTTTTTTATCAATTTGAGTCTGCATAACGCCTTCTAAATTATATTCAATCGGATCTTCTAATGTGATTATCTTAACATCAGGCTTGTTTAATTTATTTAAAATAGCATATAGTGTAGTGGTTTTTCCAGATCCTGTAGGCCCTGTATTGATTATGATTCCATTTGTTTTTTTGATTGACTCATTAACATTATCAAGAGTCTTGAATTTAATGCCAAGCTCTTCCATTTCAAGGCTCTTGGCCTGCTGTGCCAGAATTCTAAGCACAGCTGCTTCGCCATAGCCTCCGGTTATTATAGAGACACGGCAGTCCATTCTGGATTTATCAGGCAGATAAATTGAAAAGCGTCCGTCATAGGTTGGTTTTTTTACATTAGTAGGGAATCCTGAAAGTGTTTTTATTTCATTTAATAATGGAACATAGTGTTCTTTGGCTAAGCTGGTTAAATCATGCAGCATTCCGTCAATGCGCAAACGGATATTTACTCCTTTGTCAGTCGGATCAATATGAATATCGCTAGCCTGTGTTTTAATAGCGCTGGCTATGACAATGTTTATAATCTCATTAGTCTTGTAATTACTTATTATCCCTCCAGATTCTACAAAATTGACAGAAATTTGTTCAGCAATTTTAATATTATCTTCATTTAATTTTAAGCCGCGCCCTATTGTTTTAGAAGTGGCAATATCATAAAGGGCGTCAATATACTCCATTTTGCCAATTGCTTTGTAAACTTCTTCTAAAGAAGTAATTCCTTCCATGCATTTGAGTATTCCATCCTGAAGCATTGTAATCATGCCTTCTTCAATAGCTTGTTCTAATATTTTAAAAGCAGGCGATCCCTTGCTGGTAAGCTCTTTGATTGCCTTGGTCATTGTAAAGATTTCAAAAATGCCTATGCGCCCTTTGTAGCCAGCTTTATTGCATTTATCACATCCTTTTCCAACTTTGTAAATAACTGGCAAGCCGCTTGGAATATCAATTTCTGCCTTAGTTGAGATAACAGCAAGGATTTTTTTAATTTTGTTTTCTTCTTCTTCAGTAAGCTTATGCTCCTGCCTGCAGTCTGGACAAAGTTTTCGAACAAGACGCTGGCCCATAATGGCATTAATTGAAGGGCTGAGAAGAAATGGCTTGATTCCAATGTCTAAGAGGCGGGGGATTACTCCTGCTGCGTCATTAGTATGCAGGGTTGACAATACAAGATGGCCTGTAAGAGAAGATTGTATGGCAATTTCCGCTGTTTCCAAATCTCGGATTTCGCCTATCATGATAATATCAGGGTCCTGCCTGAGCACTGAGCGCAATGCCTTGGCAAAAGTATAATCCTTGCTCTTGTCTATCTGGCTTTGGTTAATGCCCTCTAAACTATATTCTACAGGATCTTCAATAGTAATTATTTTAGTGCCAGGCTGGTTAAGCTTTTTCAAAACAGCATACAATGTAGTGGTTTTTCCAGATCCGGTCGGGCCTACAGTTAGAATCATTCCATTTGGCTTTATAATTTCCTTTCTAAGTTTTTTTAAAGCTTGCGGTCTTAGGCCAAGAATTTCTAAATCAAGGCCAGTCACATCTGATTCAAGCAAGCGCATAACCACGCTTTCGCCATAGGCTGTTGGCAAAAAGGAAGCGCGCACGTCAATTTTCTGGCTGCTTGATAAAAGGATTGTATAGCGGCCGTCTTGAGGCTTGTCAGTAATATTGATTTTAACTTTTGCCAAAGCTTTCATTCTGGAAACAATCCTGTCCCAGCGCTTTTTGTCAATCTTGGCAGCTTCTTGGAGTATTCCGTCAACTCTCATGCGCACAACAATGCCCTGCTCGCCAGCTTCAATATGAATATCAGATGATTTAATCTTTAAAGCAGTAGCTATGAGCATGGTAATAACGTCAGAGATGCTGATTTCATTTATTTTTTCATTCAAATTCTGCAGATTATCTATTTCTTTTTTAAATTTTTTCAGATCTTTTTCAGTAATTTCAACTCCTGGGGGAATTGGCTTGATTTGTGGAAGGTTTTTGTAAAGCTCTATGCAATAATCAAAGCTGTGCGGAGACAAAAGATAGGTCTCAGCATTGTTAACATAGTATCTTTTCTTTAATTCCTTTAATTTTTTTTGAACAGCATCATCCATAGGATTCATAGATCCTATGCGTATTTTTTCCTGGTCTAAATAAAAGCAAACAGTAGACAGATTCTTAGCCTCTGCCTCTGGTATTGCTGTAAGGCTTTCTGAAGTAATTGGAAAGCCTATTAAGTTAATATATGACACGCCCATTTTATGAGCCTGTTTTTTTGTTTCCTCTTCCAAATCCTTTAAATTTATCTGGGCCATCCTTTTTTTGAATTTTCCGCGCGCGCTTTCATCCTCTGGCTCTTTTTTGGAACTAGAAAACAAGTCATCGATTGATCCGTGATGTTTAAGCATATGTAATTATGTTCTTAATAATAATTGTATCATTTTAGCTATGAGAAAACAAATATTGACATATTTGTCTATTTTTGGTATAGTGTTAGCTAGTTTTGTCCTTTTAATTATTTGTTAATTATTCATGGAGAAATTATGAATTACAGTACTAAAGAACCCATAAAGTTGCTTTGCAAGCTCATAATGGAGTTTTTCCAAATAGACAAGGTTGATGAAAATACCAGCCTAAAAAAAATTGGCATGTCTGACAAAGAAAAGTTTGGTAAATTTATGAAGTTTTTAAAAAAAGCAAACCCTGAAGTATATATACTTCCAGAGCTTGACCTTAGTAATAGGTTTCATGATTCTAGCAGAGAATTGACATTTGTTAAGGATTTAATAGCAGTTCCTAGCATAACGTTCGTTAATGAATAAACTGCATAGGCAGTAAAAATTTTTAATTTAAAGGCCTGTTTTTAACAGGTCTTTTTTGTATCCAGCAACTATGATATGATATAATCAGATAGTATTTGAATTAAACTATTATTTTTATGGCACGACGCCGTCGCAGAAGGAAAAAGGACAATCCTTTGGACTATATTACTATTCCTAGGCTGGACATTGATCCAGAAATTAAGCGCGGGATATGGGCCTTGCTTTTATTAGCTTTAGGAATTATTAGCATATTGGCTTTATTTGGCAAAGCAGGAGCTTTGGGCGATTATTTGTCAATTGCCATGATCTGGCTTTTTGGATGGGGCCAGTGGATTTTTCCATTGGCAGTACTTGTTTTAGTCTGGCTCGTATTTAATCATGACAAATATGAAATCAGAGGCACTAATTATTTTGGTTTGTTTTTGTTTTTGTTTTCCTTTCATGGAATGCTGCATATTTTTATTAACCAGGAAAAATGGCAGCAAGCATTGCAGACAGGAGATGGAGGAGGCCATGTTGGATGGATAATAGCATTGACTCTTTTAAAGCTTATGGGTTTTTGGGCCAGTTTGATTATTCTCATTATTTTAATATTAGTTTCCTTAATGCTCATATTTAATACTACCTTGGCAAGCTTGTTGGAAAAAGGAAGCTGGCCTGCCAGATTTTTAATGCATCCATTCAAATTTATATTTAATAATAAGGAGGAGGGAGATGAAGAAGAAGAGGAAGAGCAAGAGGAAGAAGAGGAAGAGGAGGAAGAGGAAGAAGAGGAAGAGCTTGAATTCAGTCCTCAGGCAATTCCTGGCGCATTTGTTAGCAAGGCAGAGGCAACAACTGTATGGAAGCCTACTGGCATTAAGATTGATTTGCCACTCAGTTTGTTAAACGGGAAATCAGGCAAGCCCCGCAGCGGTGATATTAAGAATAATGTAGCTATAATACATAAAACTTTGGAAGAATTTGGCATTGATGTGGAAATGGGAGAAGTTAAAGTCGGCCCTACTGTGACGCAGTATACGTTAAAGCCTGCTGACGGAATTAAATTATCTAAAATAACCGCCCTTAATAGCGATTTAGCAATGGCTTTGGCTGCTCATCCTGTTAGGATTGAAGCGCCTATTCCTGGCAAGCCTTTAGTAGGCATTGAAGTGCCGAATAAATCAGTGGCTCTAGTTAATTTAAAATCAATTCTTTCAGCAGAAATATTTAAAAATCGCAAGATTAATACCATGATCAGCCTTGGCAAGGACGTATCAGGCAAAGTATGGATGGCTGATCTTCATAAAATGCCGCATTTGTTAGTGGCTGGAGCTACTGGCTCTGGCAAATCTGTTTTGCTCAATACTTTGATTGTAAGCCTGCTTTATCAAAATAATCCTGATGAATTAAGGTTCATTATGGTTGATCCCAAGAGAGTAGAATTAACAGTTTACAACGGAATTCCTCATTTGCTTACTCCGGTAATTACTGAAGTCAGCAAGACTATTAATGCCTTAAAATGGTGCATGAATGAAATGGACCGCCGTTTTCAAACTTTTTCCCAAGCTAGAAAAAGAGATATTGACAGCTACAACAAGACTGCTAAGAATAGAATGCCGTATATTATTTTCATTATTGATGAATTAGCTGATTTAATGGTTGTTGCAGCCAGGGATATTGAGGGAGGCATTGTGCGCTTAGCTCAAATGGCCCGCGCTGTTGGAATTCATTTGGTATTAGCTACGCAAAGGCCTAGCGTTAATGTGATTACTGGCATAATTAAAGCCAACATGCCTACCAGGATTGCTTTTTCTGTGGCATCTGGCATTGATTCCAGAACTATTTTAGACGGTTTGGGCGCGGAAAAATTATTAGGCAAGGGAGACATGCTGTTTAGCGACGCTTCTTTGTCAAAGCCTAAGCGTATTCAGGGCGCCTTTATAGGGGATCAGGAAATTAAGCGCATTGTTAATTATCTAAGGATGAGAACTAGGCAATCAACTTATTTGGAAGGCGTTATTGAGAGACAAAGAGTAAGCGGAGTGGCTGGAGTAGGCATTGACGGTTCCAGCGATGATGATGACGAGCTGACAAGCGAGGCCAGAGAGATTGTTATAAACGCGGGCAAGGCTTCTGCCACTTTGCTACAAAGGCGTTTAAGCATTGGCTATGCCAGGGCAGCCAAGATTCTGGATATTTTAGAAGAAGCTGGCCTGATTGGTCCGCCCCAGGGCTCTAAACCAAGGGATGTCTTAGTTACTCGAGAGCAATATGAAGCTATGACAACGCAGGCAGTCAGCGGAATGCCGTTGCATGACCAGGAATCATCTAAAGCTCCTGATAAGTATCTGCCTGAAGAAGAATTTGAGTCTTCTATTTCAACTGAAGATGAGGAAGAGGAAGAAATTGAAGATGAGACTGAAGAGGAAATCGAGGAACCAGAAGAGGAAGAAATTGAAGATGAGGAAGAGTTAGATGAAGAAATTAAAGAGCTTCCAGAGGAGGAAGAGGATGAAGATGAAGAAGAAAAAGATGATGAGTTTGATAAATATTTTTCACGCTAAATTTTTTGTGGTATAATGTATATAATTAATTGTTAAAAATATGAAACAACTTTTAGCCCCGATTAGAAAAAAAATCAATGAGTTAATGCGGACTCTAATTATCAGCGGCATAATTTTAACTGTCTTAGCTGTTTTAATTGCTTGGACTGATTTTGTGTTAAGGCTCATGGTAGGTTTGATTATTTTAGTAATTGCCTATAGTTTTTTTTACGGCGCTTACAAGCTATGGACTATTAAAAAGATTCTTTAAACAGTCTGAATTTGCTAAAATTGTCAAAATATTGCCAAAATGGTTAAATTAATATATACTGATTCAGATAACTATTAATTTAATCTTTTTTTGTTTATATGAATACAAAGAATTTATTAAAAAACCTCCTTGTTTTCCTGGCTATTTTTCTTGTTATTGCCATGTTTTTCAGCTTTGCGCAGAAAGAAAAAGAGTCTGTAGAAATTATTGGCTTGCAAGAATTGGTCAATCAAATTAATAATGGAGAGATTGAAAGCATTTTGGTTGATAAAAATGATTTAAAAATTATTTTAAATAATGGGGAAGAGCAGATAGCTAAAAAAGAGCCTGGCCAGTCTTTGTCTGAATTGCTTAGCAATTTTGGAGTAGATTCTGACAAGATGACTGCTTTAAAAATTGAGATTAAGGGAGAGTCTAAGTCTGATGTATGGTTTACTCTAGTTTTGCCGTTTTTGCTGCCAGTGATTTTAATAATAGCTATTTTCTTTTTTATGATGCGCGGTGTTCAGGGCGCGAATAGCAAGGCTATGATGTTTGGCCAGTCTCAGGCCAGGGAGGTTTCCAAGGACAAGGATAAGAAAACAACTTTTGCTGACGTAGCTGGAGCTAAAGAAGCTAAGGAAGAATTAGAGGAAGTTGTAGAATTTTTGCGCGAGCCTAAGAAATTTACTAATTTAGGCGCGCGTATCCCGCGAGGTGTATTATTATTAGGCGCTCCTGGCACAGGAAAAACTTTGTTAGCCAAGGCAGTAGCCGGAGAAGCTAAAGTACCGTATTACATTATTTCAGGTTCTGAGTTTGTGGAAATGTTCGTAGGAGTTGGGGCTTCAGTTACTGGCGATACGCCTATTTTGATTAAAACCAAAACTGGAGCAAAACTTTTACCAATAGCTGAATTTGTTGATCAGTATTATCAACCTCAAGAAACAGACGTGATTAAGCCTATTATAGGAGAAGCGCAAACTTTAGGCTGGCAGGCTGAAACAAATGGTTTTCGTGGCAGTTATTCAGGAGATAAAAAATTTTTTGGCTCAAGCCAATGGTCTAGAGTGTCTGGAGTTTATCGGCATAAAGCCGATAAAATTTATGAAATTTATTATCTTGGCGGTTTGTTAAAAACTACTGGCGACCATAGTGTGTTTGTGCGCGTACATAATATGATTCAAGCTAAACGAGCAGATGAACTGCGGCCAGGAGACATCTTAGTCAATCTACCTTTTAAGGTTAGAAGCAAATTTATTCCAGGCATTGGCACTACTCATAAAGTTAAAGCTCATATTTTTCCTAAAACCACTAATTTAATGCTAGATCTATATGAAATGAAATTAGCATTGACCCAAAAGCAGTATGCTTATGCCATGACTAGCCGCGAGACAGTAGCTCAATCAGTGGTAGCAAGCCAGATCGGCGTTTCTCAGTCAACTGTTAAAAATTGGCAGCTAGGCAGACATCAACCACAATTTTTAAATTCTACTGTCGTCACCGCCAAAACGCCGGTTCAAATTCCTGTGACTGAAGAATTGATGCGCCTTTTAGGCTATTATTTAGCTGAAGGCAGAACAGAAGAATATTATACACAATTTATTTTTGGTTTGCATGAAAAAGATTTACAAGCTGATTGTGTTAAGTTGATTAAAAAAATCTTTGGTTTAACTGCTAGGGTAAATGATATTACGGAAACCAATTCTTGCCGTATTACTGTCGGTTCGGCTGTAGTGTCTGATTTTTTTAACAGACATTGCAATACAGGCAGCCATAATAAATGTTTGCCAGAATTTGTTTGGGAATTGCCTAGACAGCATTTTTTGGCTTTGTTAGACGGATATAGCAAGGGCGACGGTTATACGACCCAAGATGGCAAGTTAAGTGTTACTTCAGTAAGCCACCAGCTGATTTGTGAGTTGACTTGGTTATGTCATATGCATGGTTTACAGGTTGGGGTGCGCGAAGCAGTTATGCCAGCGGGCAGAATAATTAGAAATAAACCTTTACCTGAAACCAAATATTGGAGTTTAATTATTGGTAAAACTTCGCATCCATTTGTTGCTAAAGTTAAATCAGCTTATCAATGGAAAAAACCTATTGTCAAAAAAATTGTTCAGAGACCATATAACGATTATGTTTATGATTTATGCGGTTGTGATAATGAAGCTTTTTTTGGCGGTGAAAAACCAATTTTGTTGCATAATAGTAGAGTTCGTGATTTATTTAAAAAAGCGAAAAAGAATGCTCCATGCATTGTCTTTATAGACGAGATTGACGCTGTTGGCCGAAGGCGCGGCGCTGGCTTGGGCGGTTCGCATGACGAGCGCGAACAAACCTTAAATCAAATTTTAGTTGAAATGGACGGCTTTGATCCTCATGCTGGAGTGATCGTGATTTCCGCGACTAACAGGCCTGATGTCTTGGATCCTGCTTTGTTGCGTCCTGGCCGTTTTGACCGCCAGGTAATTATTGACATGCCTGATATTCAGGACAGGGAGGATATTTTGAAAATTCATTCTAAGGGAAAGCCTTTGGCCAAAGAAGTTGTTTTAAGAAGAGTAGCTGAACGCACTCCTGGCTTTTCTGGCGCTGATTTAGCTAATGTTTTAAATGAAGCAGCTATCCTTGCTGCCCGTAAAAATACGAATGAAATAGCTAATGAGCATTTATTTAATGCTATTGAAAAAGTAATGCTTGGCCCTGAAAGAAAATCACGCATTCTTTCCGAGGAAGAGAAAAAAATTACTGCATATCATGAAGCTGGGCATGCTTTGGTAGCCCATTATCTTCCGCATACTGATCCAGTGCATAAGATATCTATTATTGCGAGAGGCCAGGCTGGCGGTTATACATTAAAATTGCCTATTCAAGACAGACATATGCATACCAAGACTGAATTTATTGAAGAGATTGCAGTACTCTTAGGGGGTTATTTAACAGAGCAGGAAGTATTTAATCAAATAACAACAGGAGCTACTTCTGATTTGCGGCAGGCTACGCATGTTGCCAGGAAATTAATTACTGATTACGGAATGTCTGATAATTTAGGTCCTCGCACTTTTGGAGAAAAAGAAGAAATGATTTTTCTTGGAAGGGAAATTCATGAACAAAGAGATTATAGTGAAAAAATTGCAGAAAAAATTGATAATGAAATTTTTGAATTCATGGAGCAGGGCATGAAGCTTGCCAGAGGAATAATAAAAGAGAAGCGCGATAAGCTGGAAGATATTGTTAAAGTATTATTAGACAAGGAAACTATTGAGAAAGAAGAATTTGAACAGATTATGAATAAAAAGAAAATTGAGAAAAAATAGTTTGTAATAAAAATAGAATTCTATATAGAATTCTATTTTTTTATTTCCTTACTCAATCTTTATTTCTATCTTGTCAGTAATAGCTGTCTGGCCCTGCCAGTTGTCAGCTTCAGCATAGAGTTCATAAACGCCTGGAGCTATGCTTTTTGTCTTCCATAATATTCCCTCAATAGTTTCATCAATGCTGTATTTGTTTTCAATTAATTGAGGATTATCATTAGCTGAATAATAGAATCGGATTACAGATACATTCTCTGGATTAATCAAATTAATTTTAAGTTCTATTGAGCTATCCTTTTCAAGATTAATGCCGTCAGCCGGACTGGCCCAGGAAGCAATAATTTTAGCTTGCTTGTTATTATCCTCTAGCTGAAGGTTGATATTAAAATCTTTTTTAGAGCAATTGTCAATATCATCGCAGACCATAATGCCTAATTTGTAAATTCCATTAGGCAAAATGTTTAGCGAACGGTTAAGCCCGAAAGGGAATGAGCTGCTTATAGTAAAAAGATTGTCATTAATATAGTATTTAGCTTTGTCAATTCCGCGCGGCGAGCTTGCTTTAAGATTAATGCTAAGATATTGATCTTTAACAAGCTGGTTGTTTTTTAAATCCACGCTAAAGACAGGAAGATTAGCTGGAATATGAATGTTGTCATATTCAGAAGGAGGAGTGTCAACTACAAAATTTTCATCTTGCTCCTGCTTTTTAACAATCCATTCTTTTACTCTGCTTTCCCAGCGATCAAATTGAGGGTCTTTTTCTGTATTTTTTGGATAAAAATTTTGAGGCTGGTCCTTGTCTATATAATAGAGCAGGCTGTGTGTCTGTACATAAACATTTTCTACAATATAGCTGTCTGGAGTGTATTCTGTCGCAAGCAGGCCAGAGGCCTTGTCAATTTTGACTTTTTTCTCTGCAAAGCCTTCGCCTCGCAGGATTGGCCTGATCTCAGGATCATAGCTAGGCTGCTTAAAAGCTTCTATTGGCGTGTTATTTAGGATTTGTCTCATATAGCTGTTCCAAATTGGAGCAGCTACCTGGCTGCCACCAGCTCCAAAATTCATTTTGCTGTTATCATTATTTCCTGCCCAAACTCCTGTAACCAATGAAGGGGTATAGCCGATTGTCCATGCATCCCTGTAGTCATTAGTTGTTCCTGTTTTAGCAGCCACAGGCCTGTTAGGAAGAGTCAAATAATTATTTTCTCCAAAAATATATGCGCGCGCGCTATTATCAGACAGCACGCTGTTTGTAATACGGGCAATATTAGAGTCTAGAACGCGCTTAGGCGGGGTTTCCTCCCATTCTTCAAGGACCTTGCCTTCCTTATCCTCAATTTTTAAAATAAACACAGGTTCATGCATTAAGCCCTCTCTTGCAAGAACGCCGTATGCATTAGTATGGTCAATGAGTTTTACTTCGCCTCCGCCCAAGACTAATGATAATCCAAGGCGGTTAGTATCTTTTGTGCTTAAAGTAGAATAGCCTAAGGCTTCAGCAAGTTTTAAAACATTTTTTATTCCAGCTAGATAAAGCGTTTTAACAGACGCAATATTGAGAGATCCCTGCAAAGCCTGCCGCAGGCTTACAGGTCCGTGTTCTGTGTCGTCATAGTTATGCGGTTCATACGGCTTGCTAGGGTTGTCAGAAAAATTAGTAATTACGTCATATACCATAGTATCTGGAGTATATCCTTTTTGCCATGCAGCTGTATATACCATTGGCTTGAATGAAGATCCTGGCTGTCTAGGAGCCATTGTTACATTAACTTGGCCGTCAATATCATCATTAAAATAATCCCGCGAGCCAACCATGGCAACTACCTGCCCTGTTTTTGGATCAATGGATACAAGAGCAGCATTAGATGCATTATAGTTTTCTGCGTTTTTTTCTCCAATCTCTTCAATTACTTTTTCTGCAATTTCCTGCTTGTATAAATCCAATGTAGTAATTATTTTATACCCTCCCTGTTCAACAGCTTTTTCCCCATACTCTTCTGCTAGAATTTCTTTTATGTACATAACAAAATGAGGGGCAGTAATATTATCTATCCTTTCTTTAAATTCTAGTTTAGTATTTTCAGCAACAATAGCCTCTTCTTTGCTAATATATTCCTGCTTGACCATCTGGTCCAGCACTAAATGTTGGCGGTTAATCAGCAAATCTTTGTTTTGGCCATATGGAGAGTATTTGGTCGGGGCCTGAGGCAGGGCTGTAAGAACAGCTGCCTCAGCTAAGTTAATATCTTGGACTGATTTTCCAAAATAATGCCTGCTGGCGGCTTCTATGCCGTATGCGCTGGATCCGTACGGGATTTCATTCAAATACATCTGCATGATTTCATCCTTGCTGAATTTTTTTTCAATCTTGTATGCAAGAATGATTTCTTTTATTTTACGAGAGTATTTTTTTTCTGAAGTAAGAATAGCGTTTTTTATAAACTGCTGGGTAAGGGTTGATCCTCCTGCTTTTTGTCCAAAGATTATATTTGTAACAGCTGTTCTGAAAATAGCCCATATGCTAAATCCCCCGTGTTTGTAAAAATCCTTGTCTTCAATGGCAATAGTGGCATCTTTGACAAATTGAGGAATGTCATTAAGGTCAACCAGAGTTCGTTTTTCTGAGCCATGCACTTCATAAAGGATATCTTCTCCGGTTCTGTCGTAGATCTTGGTGCTTTCTGCGATTTTTCTGTCCATTAGCTTGTTAGGATTTGGAAGATTTCTGGAAACAATCAGGGTTGTTATGAACATGAAGAATATGAAAAAGAGAAAAACAATAACAGCCCATTTAATAATGTTCTTTTTTGAAAAAAATTCGCGCAAAGTTGTTTTGCTAATTTTTATTTGGCGCCGTTTTATAGGTTTTCTTTGCCAAGAAGCCTTAGTTTTGTATCTTGTGCTAGCTCTTCGGATTCTTTTTTTGCGCCAATTTTGTGGTGATTTAGTTTTATTAGAAAGCTGCGGTATTGGCATATTTTATAATCTAATTTGTTTTATTGCCGAGCGAGTGAGTGAAATGAAAATTAAATTTTCATTTTTGAGCGAGCGATGGCACGAAGTTTACTTATTGTACCAGCTTTAGCATGATTAATCAATTTTGCTTAATCTTTTTTTTAATTTTATCAGGCTAATTAAGAGCTGACAGCTGTCTTTTCCCAATCTAATCGTGCTCTTGCGCTTTTCATAGCGATTTTCTGACCAGTTAACAGGAACTTCTTTAATAGCATAGTTTAGCAATTTAGTAAATACTACAAGCTCTGTATCAAAAAACCATTTAGTGTCTTGAATATATGCGGCTACTTTATGGAAAACAGTTATTCGGACAGCTTTAAACCCGCACTGCATGTCAGAAATATTATTATTTAGCAATATGCGCGATAATAGATTATATGAACGTGAAATCAATTCTCTTAAAAAGGATCGTTTTGTTATTGAGCCAGGCATTAAACGGGAACCTATTGCTAAATCATAATCATGTTTAGTGATTTGTTCTATTAACTCTGGCAAATCTTTAAGGTCTGTTGACAAATCAATATCCATATATACCATAATATCAGCCTTACTGATTAATCCATATTCCTTTATAGCATTCCCCTTGCCAGATGCTTCATAATTAACTGCTATTATTTGCAAATAATTGCCAGCTAATTCTTTGGCAATCTGCAATGACTTATCAACAGAGCCGTTGACTATAATGACAATCTGCCAGTCAAAAGGCCAGTTTTGTTTTTTGCAGAATTCAAAAATATGCAGAGTATTTTTTTGTAAAATGTTTTGTTCATTGTAAACAGGAAGACAAATATCAATCATCATATTTTTTTATATAAATAACGCTCGCATTATCTTCAAATATTAGTTCCCAGTTATCTGACTCATCTAAATAATTTCTGATAAGAGGTTTTGACTCAACATCTTCTGGCTTTAATCCCAGCAAATATTTGTCTATCCAATTAAGGCGCATTTTATTCGGTTTGGCATTCCATAATACCATCTCTATACCATACTCTTTTAATTTATTTTCTATATTGTCGTTAATAAAAGAAATGTATTCTTGTATGAGCGAATGGTTGGCAAATTCATATTGCGGCATTCGGCCGTCAATAAATAAAGGAAGCTCAGGCATGGCCCAGATTAAAAATCCGCCAAAATTGTAACGATTATACATTTTTAGTTTTTGATATTCTGGATTGTTTTGCAAAAATTCAACTGCTTTGCACGGATATTTATCGCAAAATGCCAAATTCGGCTGGTTTGTAAAATTAGTATAGAAAAAAACAAGAATTGACAAGAGCAATAATGAAATAATAGAAATTATTTTAATTATATTATGATTAATTATTTGCTTAAACTTATCAGGCATTTGTTTTTGGATAATATCTGGAATAAGGCAAAGATAGATTACTATGAAAAAAAGAGGGAAATGGCGGGTTGATTTAATAGCCATGGCTAAAAAAATAATTGTAATACTAACTTGCCACAAATTAAGCTTTTTTAAACTAAGACCGTAACACGCGATTATTAAGCTGATGATTATGGCAATAAAGAGCATTTGCCAATAGTGTATAGGCAGGGCATATATTGGCAGCCATTCCTCAATTATTTTTAAATATGCATTATTAGTATAATCGCTTAAAAAACTATATAGCTTCCATCCATATGGCGTTATCAAAGTAGCTGCACAGCTTAAGACCATTATGATTAACAGCTTTAGCCATTTTGTAGGTTTGGATTTGAAAATAGTTAATATCAGCTGTACTGTAAGCCACCAGCCAAGAACAGCTATTCCAATTAAAAAGCCTGCATGCAAATTAGCCCAAATAAGGAATAATGGAATCAGCCAGTATATGATTTTTCCTGGCTTGCGAGAAAATTTATCAATAATGATTAAGAGTATAACTAAAAAAAGAATTGTTATTTCCTGAAGCCTGACTCCAAGATGGGGCATTATTGCTATTAATCCTAATAATTGCAATCCAATCAATACATAGTCTCCTGTGTTTTTAAAATATGTTTTTTTCAAATAAGCCGTTGCTAGAGACAAGGCTAAAATAATAATCAAAGCAAAGATAATATTAAGCCAGAAATATCCTAAGTGTTCATAGCCAAGATAGAGCATAATATTGCTCAGCCATTCATGGTCAACCCAGTCCTTGCCTTCCAATGTCCACATGTATATCTGGTCATGCGGAACTTGTTTTGTCTGCATAGTCTGTTCTCCAGCTTTGATATGCCATCCAAAGTCAGGGTCTAAATAATTAAAAGAATGGCTAAGCAGCAAGCTAAAGGCGAATAAATAAAAAGCTACCCACAGCAGCATTTTAAATTTGTTCCTTGACTTAAATTTCATATGTTTAATTTAATCCTATCACATTTGTATTAGTTTTTGAATTATGTTATTATTTTAATAGATAAAAAACCTAGATAATAATCTGGACTTTTAAGGTTATTATAATGTAGAGAGGGGGTGAGTTATGAAAAACATTTGGAAAAATCTATTATGCCTGGTTATCCTGTCAGTTTTCATGGTGCCAGCTTTAGTCATGACTTCACCTGCTCAGGCTCAGAACGAATTAGATCTTTGGGGCGACCCTTTAACAAACGAAGGGTTTGCGGCAGAAAAGCTTAATGATATTGGCTTGGGCAAGAAAGATCCTCGAGAAATCGCGTCTAATATAATTCAGATTCTTTT
The DNA here is from genome assembly GCA_043813955.1 of bacterium. GTDB lineage: Bacteria > Patescibacteriota > Patescibacteriia > Patescibacteriales > Patescibacteriaceae > JBDRKN01. Next base: position 17,217 of record JBDRKN010000011.1, read on the forward strand.
AGGACTGCTTGGTATTATCGCTGTTGTGATTATCTTGATTGGAGGCTTTAAGTGGATGACTGCTAGTGGCAATGAGGACCAGGTGGCCACAGCCAAGAAGCTCCTTGGTGCGGGCGTAATAGGCTTGCTCATAGTATTGGCAGCATGGGCTTTGGCAATGTTCATTATCAGCAGATTCTTGTATTCAACTGGAGGCGAAGGATGGAATAATCCTATTTATAATAGTTAATAATAAAAATATCTTAGGATCCTAATATATTTTTATAGCCCCCAATTTATTTTGGGGGCATGCCTGAAGCAGATAACATGATTGTCTGTTTCAGGCATGACAATATTATGTCCAGGATTATAAGTACAATCTTATTACTCTCAATAATGCTAAGCTTATGCTTATCATTGGCAAGTCCTGTTTTAGCCCAGGGCGGAGACTATAATTTATATGGTTTAGATGAAGCTGCTGATCAGACAGTTTTAAATAGGGGCGAAGATTCTACAAGCGCAAGCAATAGCATTGCTTTAGGCGCTGGTAAAATACTAGGCGCCTTTTTAGCTTTCTTGGGCGTAATATTCCTTATTTTAATGATTTACGGCGGTATAACGTGGATGACTGCAGGAGGCAATGAAGACAATGTAGCTACAGCCAAGAAGCTCTTGGGTGCGGGCGTAATAGGTCTGCTCATAGTATTGGCAGCTTGGGCATTGGCTATGTACATTATCAGCAGATTCTTGTTATCAACTGGAGCTACTTTTGATAGCAACATTTATACTAATTAATAAAAATATCTTAGGATCCTAATATATTTTTATAGCCCCCAATTTATTTTGGGGGCATGCCTGAAGCAGATAACATGATTGTCTGTTTCAGGCATGACAATATTATGTCCAGGATTATAAGCACAATATTATTACTCTTAATAATGCTAAGCTTATGCTTAGTATTGGCAGGCCCTGTTTTTGCCCAGGGAGGAGACTATAATTTATATGGTTTAAATGAAGCTGCTGATACAGCTAATCTTAATGGTGAAGTCTTGAACAAAGGAGAAGGAAATTCAGCTAGCGAGAGCATTGCCTTAGGCACTGGAAAAATTTTAGGCGCTGGTTTGGCTTTTTTGGGCGTGATTTTTTTAATACTAATGATTTACGGCGGTATAACGTGGATGACTGCAGGAGGCAATGATGAAAAAGTAGCAAAGGCTAGAAAATTATTAGTAGCGGCTGTAATAGGATTAATTATTGTTTTGTCTGCATACGCTATTACATCTTATTTGGGTGATAATATTTAATATCCATGAAAAAGTTTGTTTTATCATTTTTTTTATTAACAGGAGCATTGATTGCTAAAGCAGCCAATGCCATTAAGTTTCATTTAGGCGGTTTGGATGCGGCAGCTGGGAATGCTGGTTTTGTTGAGCGGACTGTTACTGATATTACAGGCAGTGTTATAGGTATAGTTTTGTCTTTAATAGGAGCTTTGTTTTTAATATTAATGATCTATGGAGGCATAATGTGGATGACAGCCTCTGGGAGCATAGAGAGAGTAGGTAAAGCTAAAAAACTAATTGTGGCAGGAGTTGTTGGATTAATTATTGTTCTTTCTGCTTTTGCAATTACATCCTTTATTGGCGACAGATTGTCGCCGACATTAATTAAATAGTAATATGTATAGATTATTAAGTTTTACAATTTTATTAGCCATAAGCTTGGTAATAGGCAGCGCTGTGTTAGCACAATCAAACAACCAAGCTCCAGTAAGTGATAACAAGATGGATTTGCAGGATGCTTTTGGCAATAAAGAATTGGATACAGGAATGACAGGTTTGGTTGGGACAGAGGCTGGCTATAATGTATTGCAGAGGGATGTTGATCCTATTATCGCTAATATTATTGCCGTGGTTTTGTCTTTTCTTGGCGTTATCTTTATAGCCCTAATGATTTATGGCGGTTATCTCTGGATGACAGCTACTGGGAATGAAGAACAGGTAGATAAAGCCAGAAATTTAATTAAAGCTGCCTTAATTGGATTATTAATAGTTATTGCAGCTTATGCTATTACTTATTTTGTATTCTTTAGAATGGCGGCAGATTTAATTGAATAATTATGAAATCAATTAAAATAATTTTAACATCATTCTGCATAATCAGCCTGTTAGCTCCTGGCTTAGTTATGGCGCAGGGCGATTCTGGCAGAGGTGAAGTTACAGTTCCGTTGGATAGAGTAAATAATATTGTTACTGATATAAATAACCCATCTTATGATCAAGGTACTGATGAATACAGCCTAACACAGCTTGTTGGCACAGTTGTCTCTGTTTTTCTTGGATTGCTTGGAGTAGTTTTTGTAATCTTAATAATTTATGCAGGATATACATGGATGACAGCCAGCGGCAATGATGAAAAAGTATCAAAAGCTGGGAGGACTATTAAAGTGGCTGTTATAGGGTTGTTAATAGTAATTGGCGCTTTTGCTATCTGGCGTTTTGTATTTGAAAGAATTGTAGAATTGTAATGAAATAATATGAAAACATGGTTTAAATTAATTTTAGTTATTTGGATGCTCTTGGCGTTCAATTTACCAAATGCTTCTGCGTATATTTTTTCTCGCGATACAATAGAAGACATGGGAAAGTTATCCAACGATACTGCTAATGCTTATGATGCCAGCACTAATAATAATAGCATGACTCAGATTATGGCTGATGTGATTAAAGTTTTTCTTGGTTTGCTTGGAATTATTTTTATAGTAATCATTATTGTAGCTGGATATAATTTACTGACAGCAGGAGGTAATGACGAAAAAGTAGAAAAAGCAAGAAAATTAATTACCAGGTCCATTATTGGTTTGATTATAATTTTATCTGCCTATGCTATTACCTATTGGATATTTGCCAGAATGCCCTCTGGAAGTCCAAATTTTTGGCAATAAATAATTGGATAATAAAAAAACGCTTCTTAACAGAAGCGCTTTTGCTTTTATAAGCTTTTTATTCATAACCATCAACGATTTCATGAAATCCGTCTTCTACGGTTTCAGATGTGATAAAGAATGTTCTGGATCCTTTTGTTACATATCCTCCTGCGTTATTTTTTTCTTGATATTTTACTCTATATTCACCAATTTTTAATAAAAGAGTTTTTTCCGATCCGTCATAACGATCAAAGCTGATCATTTTAGGCTTGAACACAGTTTCTGAAGTGCCAGATTTTGATACTATATATCTGTGTTCTCTTATTTTCCAGTTTTTTTTAAATAATACTGGATAAGTGTTGTTGCTTGAAGCATCTTTTATTGTGGTATCGCCTATCAAGTTATTTCTCTCAATTTCGTAATATAATGAATCTTTTTTAGTTGAAAGCTTATTTTTCGAAATTTCTTTTTCTGCCTGGCTTTCCTCTACTTCAAATTTCTTATCATCCCTTTCGTTTATGCGACTTGGCCGTATAGAACCGCAAGAGAAGAGGTTGATCAATATTATAAAAAATATTGACCACAATAATGTACTTTTTAGATTGAATTTCATGATATTCTCCAAAAAAGTGATAAAAATATTATATTGTAAATAACAAATAATTATTTATTTATTCCTCAAAGTATAGCATATTTGATTATTTTTGTCAACAATATTACTTTAATTTACTTTAATTTTAGCTATTTTAGCTAAAAATGTTGACTATTTTTAATATTTTATGTAATATAATAATAGGCTAGTATTATACTAGCCTATTTTAATAAATAACAATTAAATATGTCTGAAGTAACTACAGCCATAAAACAAATTTGCGAAGAAAAAGGTTTAAGCTATGATGCAGTAATAGGCACTATTGAGTCTGCTCTGGCTGCTGCCTATCGCAAGGATTATGGCGAAAAAAATCAAAATATTAAGGTAGAATTTGATCCAGAAAAGATGACTACTAAGATTTATGATATAAAAACAGTGGTTGAAGATATGCCTGAAGAAGAAGAGGTTGAGGAAGGTGAAGAAAAGCCTGTAGTTGAATCTACTGACGAAGACGGAGAAGTCAGGCGCTTTAATCCTAAAACTGAGATTCAGTTAAGCGATGCTAAAGAGATTAAGAAAAAGTATAAAATAGATGATGAGATTAAAACAAAACTGCCTGCTCATGATGATTATGGACGCATGGCTGCGCAGACTGCAAAGCAAGTAATTATCCAGCGTTTGAGAGAGGCAGAACGTGATATGGTTTACAATGAATTCAAGGATAAGGAACATGAGGTTATTACCGGCGTTGTGCAGAGGGTAGAAGGCAGAGTTGTTTTAGTTGATTTGGGCAGAGCCATGGGTATTATTCTGCCAGAAGATCAAATAAGGAGCGAGCGATACCGCTCAGGCGAGCGTCTTAAAGTTTATGTCAGAGAAGTGCGTCTTAGCCCTAAGGGCCCTGAAATTATTTTGTCCAGAACTTCAGATGAAATTTTGAAAAAAGTGTTTTATTTGGAAATTCCGGAAATTTCCAATGGATTGATTGAAATAAAAGCTGTGGCCAGAGAAGCTGGCAGCCGCTCTAAAGTAGCAGTCCAGGCTAATAGCGATAATATTGACCCTATTGGTTCATGCGTTGGCCAGAGAGGTTCTAGGATTCAAACGATTATTAATGAATTAGGCGGAGAGAAAATTGACATTATTGAATACAGCGATGATACTGCTGAATTCATTTCCAATTCTTTGGCTCCTGCCAAGATTAATGAAGTAGAATTGGATGATGAAGAAAAAAAGGCGACTATAAAAGTTAATGAAGACCAGCTGTCTTTGTCAATTGGCAAGAATGGACAGAATGTTCGTTTGGCAGCTCATTTAACTGGATGGAAGATTGATATTTCTGAATCTGAGACAGGCAAGATTGTTGATATTGAGAAAGAAAAAGAAGAAGAAAAAGATGTTGAGAAAGAAAAAGAAGAAGAAAAAGAAGTTAAGAAAAAGAAAAAAGAAGAAATAAAGGAGGATAATAAATAATATATAAATCTATGTCTATTACAACTTTTATTATTGGCAGCGCTGTTCTGGCTATTTTGTACGGCATCTTGTATGCGCGCTATATTTTAAGCCTGCCTGCTGGAAATGAAAAAATGAAAAGCATTGCCAAGGCAATTCAGGAAGGCGCTAAAGCCTATTTAGACAAGCAGTACTCTATTATTGCTATTGTGGCAATAGTCTTGTTTGCAATTATTGCCGCTGTTCCAGGATTGGGATGGCCAGTTGCTACCGCTTTTTTATTCGGAGCTTTGTTATCTGCCATTGCAGGATATATTGGCATGTATGTAAGCGTGCGGGCCAATGTGCGCACTGCTGAAGCAGCCCGCAAAGGTATGAGCAATGCTTTAGATGTAGCTGTTAAAGGAGGAAGCGTTACAGGCATGCTGGTTGTTGGCTTGGCTTTGCTTGGCACAGCCGGCTTCTATTTCTACACTCAGGATATTCATGCTTTGATTGGCCTGGGCCTTGGAGGATCTTTGATTTCTGTATTTGCCCGTTTAGGAGGAGGCATTTTTACCAAGGCTGCTGACGTAGGAGCTGATTTGGTTGGAAAAATAGAAGCTGGAATTCCTGAAGATGATCCAAGAAATCCTGCTGTGATTGCTGACAATGTAGGAGATAATGTAGGAGACTGCGCAGGAATGGCAGCTGACTTATTTGAAACATATGTTGTTACTTCTCTTGCTACTATGATCTTGGGCAGCTTGCTGTTTGTTAACTTCCCTAATGCTGTAATCTATCCTTTAGCTTTGGGAGCTGCTTCTATTTTAGCTTCCATTATTGGCATTTTCTTTATCAAACTCGGGCCTGGCAAGAAAATTATGCAAGCTCTATATAAAGGGCTGGCTGTTAGCGGAATATTAGCAGCTATTGCCTTTTACCCTATTACCAAATGGCTCATGGCTGAACAGGATGCCTATGCTATTAATAATCTTTACTATGCAAGCTTAATAGGCTTGGTTGTAACTGCTTTGCTGGTTGTTATCACAGAATACTATACTTCAACCAAGTATAATCCTGTTAAATCCATAGCCAAGTCATCTACTACTGGACATGGCACTAATATTATCACTGGACTGGCTGTTTCAATGAAATCAACAGCTCTTCCTGTTTTGGTAATAGTTTCTGCAATTGGAGCAGCATATTATTTTGCCGGACTTTACGGAATTGCCATTGCTGCTGTGTCTATGCTTTCCATGGCCGGAGTTATTGTTACCATTGATGCCTATGGCCCTATTACTGACAATGCCGGAGGCATTGCTGAAATGGCAGACATGGAAGAGTCTGTAAGAAGTATTACAGATCCTTTGGATGCTGTTGGAAATACTACCAAGGCTGTTACCAAGGGCTATGCTATTGGAAGCGCTGCTTTGGCAACTTTGGTTTTGTTTGCTGATTTTACATATAATGCAGGCGATGGATTTAATTTTGCCTTAAGCAATTACAAAGTATTAATTGGTTTATTCATAGGCGGAATGCTTCCATATTATTTTGCTGCTTTGTCCATGCAGGCTGTTTCTAAAACAGCTGGCGCAGTTGTTGAAAATGTAAGAAATCAGTTCAGAAACAATCCTGGAATTATGCAAGGAACTGACAAGCCTGATTATGGCCAGACTGTGAATATTGTGACAGGCGCGGCTATTAAGGAAATGATTTTTCCAGCTATGATTCCTGTGCTAGCCCCGATTATTGTCGGATTTTTGTTAGGCATAGAAGCCTTGGGAGGGTTATTAATAGGCTGTATTGTTACTGGCATTTTTGTGGCAATTTCCATGACTTCTGGAGGCGGAGCCTGGGATAATGCTAAAAAATATATTGAAGACGGCAAATTTGGAGGCAAGGGTTCAGAAGCTCACAAGGCTGCTATAACTGGAGATACTGTAGGCGATCCTTACAAGGATACTGCAGGGCCTGCTATAAACCCAATGATTAAGATTATTAATATTATTGCCTTGTTAATTGTTGGATTATTATTATAATTAGAAAATATGAAAATAGAAAAAAAGAATTTGCCAAAATCCCAGGTTGAGCTGGCTGTAAATGTATCAGTATCTGAGCTTGAGCCGTTTTTGTCTCCAGCCGTTAGCCAAATGTCTAATGAAATGAAAATTGAGGGCTTTCGCCCAGGCAATGTTCCTTATGATGTTTTAAAATCCAAAATCGGAGAGCTTCCTATAATAGAAACAGCTGCCCACTTGTTAATCAACAAGGAAATGGAGAAGTTAATTAAAGATAATATTGATGGCTTGGTTATTGGGCAGCCTCAGATTAATATTACCAAATTAGCTCCTGGCAATGATATGGAATTTAAGGTTGTTTTTGATTTATTACCCAAAGTAGAGCTTAAAGATTACAAGGATTTAAATATTAAGCAAGAATCTGTTGAAGTAAGCCAGGAAGAAGTTGATAAAGTGATTAGCCAGCTGCGCGAAGCGCAGGTTAAAGAAGTTTTAGCAGACAGGGAAATCAGGGATAATGACAAAGCTATTGTTGATATTAAGATGTTTTTAGATAAAATTCCTGTTGATCAAGGCCAATCTCAGAATACGGCTGTTATTATTGGCAAGGATTACATTATTCCAGGCTTTGACAAAAATCTTTTAAAAGCAAAAAAAGGAGATGTTAAGACTTTTACCCTAGTCTATCCTTCTGACCATTATCAGAGCAATCTGGCTGGCAAGAATGTAGAGTTTGAAGTTAAAATCAATGATGTTTTTGAGCGTGAATTGCCAGAAGTTAATAGCGAATTTGTTAAAAATTTTGGTTTAAAGAATGTTGAGGAAATGAAATCTAATATTAAAAAAAGCCTTGAACAGGAAAAAGAGCAAAAAGCAAAACAAAAATCTGAGTTAGCCATGCTGGACAAGATTATTGCAAATTCTATTTTTGGAGAAATACCAGATTCTTTGATTGAGAGCGAAACTGACTTGATGCTAAGGGAAATGGAATACCATTTATCAATGCAGGGAGCTAATTTGGAAAATTATCTTCAGAGCATTAAAAAAAGCAAAGAGCAGTTAGCCAAGGAAATGGAGCCAGAAGCTCTTAAAAGAGTTAAGAGCGCTTTGCTGGTCAGAGAAATTGCTTTAAGCGAAAAGATTGAGGCTAGCCAGGATGAAATTAACAAAGAAGTTAAACGCATGCTTGAATATTATAAAGGAGACAAGGAAATTGAGAGCAAAATCAAGAATCCTCCCTATCAAAAGCATATGGAAAATCAGATTGTGCAACGCAAAGCTTTAGACAAGCTTAAGGAATGGAATATTAAATAATCATATGCCAGTCCTATCAATTAACAAGCAGGTCCGCCATGATTATGACCTTATTGAATCATTTGAAGCTGGCTTAGTCTTAACTGGCCAGGAAGTCAAGGCTGTTAGAAGCGGGCAGGCTAATTTAAAAAGCAGCTATATTAGCACGCGCAAGACAAAAAAATTATTGCCTGAATTTTATTTGATTAATGCAAGTATTGCGCCGTATAAATACGCCAGCCAGCTAAAAGATTATGAGCAAAAAAGGGATAGAAAGATATTATTAAATAAAAAAGAAGCTAAGCGCTTGGTTGGAAAGCTCCATGAAAAGGGCTTGACATTAGTGCCTATTAAAATATATACTAAGACGGGTTTGTTAAAGATAGAAATTGCTTTATCTAAGGGCAAAAAATCATATAACAAGCGAGAGGATATTAAGCGCCGCGACATAGACCGCGAGCTAATGCGTACTTTAAAAAATAGATAATGATGTTCGGGGATGCCGGGATTCGATGATAATATTTCTTATAACACGCAGCAGGTGAATGGGATTGTCACTTAAATCACGTCCTAAATTATAAATGTCAAAAATACATTTAGCAAAATGGCAAATGCTTTGCAAATGCCATCTTTTGCGACAGTTGCAGCTTAATTATAATAGCAGCAACCATTGCCCTAGCAATGCCTAATAGCTAGCCAGCAGTGTCATTAATTAGGCTAGATTAAATAGTTGCTTGATCTGTTTAATTTAAATAAATTCAGGCTGGCCATGAATGATTTTGTCTAATTTCTTACATTTATGGCAAGATTATCAAATTGGACTATTGCTGAAGAAGTGTTATTATTAATTTATTAGACAGGAGTTCAACTCTCCTCATCTCCACAATCAGGCTCAGTGGTGGAATTGGTATACACGCAACACTTAAAATGTTGTGCTCACAAGGCATGTGGGTTCGAGTCCCACCTGGGCCACATCGCGGGTATCGTATAATGGTTATTATATCTGCTTGCCAAGCAGGAGATACGGGTTCGATTCCCGTTATCCGCTCCAAGAAAAATAAGTCCTAGCAGGGTTTGTTTTTTATTTTATTTAATTTATATGCTATAATAAAAATAAGTTAATAAACGTTTTTCTTTTAGAGAGGAGAGCATGAAATTTGCAAAAAAATTTGCCATTCTTTTTGTTATCGCTATATTGGTTAGCGTTACTTTGTTGTATTTTCTTTGGGATAATTACGATGTAAGAAAGAATGATTTGATTTTACAGGGGCAGAGAAATCTTCAGTCTCAATATTTGTCTATTATCAATTCCCAGCGCACTATTGCGCATATTTACTATGAAGAAGCTATTGATATACCAAGCATTGTTAATTATCTTCAGCAGGCTTACAATCTTGATGCTTTTGCCAAGCGCGAACTGCGCAATGATATGTATAAGGAATTCAATCCTATTTATGAAAGTTTGAGAGATAAGGATTTTAAATATTTGCAGTTCTATCTTGCTGACGGAGAAAGCTTTTTAAGAATGCATGAGCCAGATAAATTTGGCGATAATTTAATTAAGGATCGCTATTCAATTCGCTTGGTAAATGAGAGAATGGAATATATTGAGGGTTTTGAGCTGGCTAATGATTATAATGGATATAGGTATGTTTTCCCTTTGTTTGACAATGGAAATTATGTTGGCGGAGTAGAATTTGGCTTTTCCATAAATACTTTGCGCCATAAGCTGGACAGTATTTTTTCAATGACATATAACTTTATCATTCATAGAAAACTGCTTGTTAAAAAAGTTGATATTGGAGAGAGCATTGACTATTTTTTTGGAGCAATGGGTTATGATTATGTATATGAAAGAGATTCAGAGGAAATAAAGCGCGTATATACAGTTCCAGTAAAGACAACTGCAATGATTGATTGGAAAATTAAGGATAAATTGCCAGAATTGCTTGATAGCCATGAGGCATTTTCACTCTTATCCAAAGTTAGCAGCTTGAATTATATAACTTACTTTGTGCCTATAAACTGCGTTACTGAACAGCATTTAGGCTACTTGACTGCATATGCCATAGACAATTCAATTTATTTGCTCAAAGACGGATTATATGTACAATATATTGTTGTCTTTTCTTTGATTTTAATTATTCTCTTCTTTGTCTATTATATGAATGAGGGACAGCGCCAGCTAATGGACAAGAATGAAGAGCTTGATAACATTACACATACTATTGGAGAAGGTTTGCTGGTTATTAAGAAAAACAAGCATATTATGTTCTTTAATACAGCGGCTGAAAGAATTACAGGCTTTTTAGCTGAAGAAGTTCTTGGCAAGCTATATACCAGAACTTTAAAATTTGTTAATGAAGAAACAGAAAAGCCAAGCCATGATTTTATAAACGAAGTAATTAGCAAGAAAAAAATAAAGATTATTACAAGCGAGATGGCCATGGTTCATAAAAATGGCAATATTATGCCAATGGCTGTCAATGCCGCTCCTTTAAGGAACAAGAATAATGAAGTGATTGGATGCATTGTTGTATTCAGGGATGTTACTAAGGAAAGGGAAATTGACAAAGCCAAGACAGAGTTTGTTTCTTTGGCTTCTCATCAATTGCAGACTCCATTATCAGCAGTAAACTGGCATACTGAAATGCTTTTAGACCCGCGCGTAGGAGATTTGAATAAAAAGCAAAAAGAATTTTTACACGCCATTTATGAGGGAAACAAGCGCATGATCAAGCTGGTTAATTCTTTGCTTAATGTTTCCAGGATTGACATGGGAACATTGGCAATCAAGCCAGAATTAACTAATTTGTCCAAGATGATTGACAGCATATTAAAAGAGCTTTTGTTCAGAGTTGATATTAAAGAGCTTGAGATTGTTAAAGATTATGGCAAAATGCCTAAAATAAAAGTTGATCCTCAATTAATGCGCATTGTGCTTCAGAATATTATTAGCAATGCGATTAAGTATTCCAAAGAAGAAGGAAAGATTATTATTTCCATGACCAAGGATAAGAAGCATGCCATAATTGCCATACAGGATCATGGATATGGCATTCCAAAAGAGCAGCAGCCAAAGATATTTAGCAAATTATTCAGGGCTGATAATGTTAAAACCCGCAAAGTAGAGGGAACAGGACTTGGACTATATGTTGCCAAGGCAGTAATCCACGCTTTTGGAGGCAAGATTTGGTTTAAGTCTGAGGAAAATAAAGGAACCACCTTCTTTATCTCTATTCATCTCAAAGGAGTTAAGGAGAAGAGCGGCACAAGAACTTTGGAATCTAATATTTAAATTTAATTTTATTATTTTTAAAACAGTCCCTATGGGACTGTTTTCATTGGACTTTTGATATTTTTTGCAGTAAGATATTTATATATGCGAGCTAAAATTAAAGACAAAAAAGAAATAGCAAAAGATGCCCTGCAGGTTGATTTTGAAATGATCAATCAGGAGCTGGAATTTGAGCCAGGCCAGTATTTTAGCATCACCTTGATAGACATGCTGTATACTGACGACAGGGGGTGTATTAGGTATTTTTCCATTTGCACTCCGCCAAGCCAGAAAATGGGCTTTAGCATTGTTACTATGCTGTCTAACAGCGCTTACAAGCGCTCTTTGCTTCGCATGGGTTTTGGGCATGAGGTAGAATTAGGAAGCATTAATGGAAATATGATTTTGCCAAAAGACAAGTCTCAGCAGATAGTAATGATTGCCTGCGGCATAGGCATAACTCCGTTTATGAGCATGATGCGTGATTTGCATGAAAAAGTTTCTGACAAGCATTGGCTACGAAATGTCACTTTGTTCTATTCTAATAACAACGAAGAATCAGCAATTTTTTTGCCAGAGCTAAAAGGATATCACAAAAGAGTTAAAAACTTTAAACTGCATTTGATTATGACTCATCAGCCTGACTGGAAAGGATATGACAGGCCTGTTGACCATGAAATGATTAAAGACCATGTCTTAGAATACAAACAGGCATATTATTTAGTAGCAGGCCCTACCAGCATGGTCATGAATGTAGCTAATAATTTTGATAAGCTTGGAATCAAGCCAGAACATTATGTATTAGAGGGCTTTGTTGGATATTAATTATGACTTTGCTAAATAAATTAAATCAAGAACAAAAGGAGGCGGTTCAACATGAGGACAAGCCTCTTTTGATTGTGGCTGGAGCAGGAACAGGCAAAACAACGGTTTTGATTAATAGATTGTTATATTTGATTACTGAAAAAAAAGTTGATCCAGACAATATTCTCTTAGTAACCTTTACTGAAAAAGCCAGCCAGGAACTTATTGAGCGTGCAGACAAGGCTCTGCCATATGGCTATGTTAATCTTTGGATTCATACTTTTCATGGATTATGCGACCATATTCTGCGCGAGCATGGCTTAGACATTGGCCTGAACAGCGATTTTCAAATTATTAACCAGACTGAACAATGGATTTTGATTAAACAGAATCTGGATAAATTTGATTTAGATTATTATTCCCCTTTGGGAAATCCTGACAAATTTATTATTGAATTAATTAAGCATTTTTCCCGCCTTAAAGATGAAAATATTAGCTCAAGCCAGTATTTAGACTATGCCTTGGAATTTGAGCAAGACAAGGATACTATGCTGTCTGCTGCTGACAAAAAACATTTAAACATTGACCGCATTAATGAGCTAGCTAATGCCTTTCATGTCTATAATCAATTATTATTGGATAATAAATTAGTGGATTTTGGAGATTTAATTGTTTATACCTTAAAATTATTTAATCAGCGCCCTGATATTTTAAAACTTTATCAAAATAAATTTAAACATGTCATGGTAGATGAATTTCAGGACACTAATTGGTCACAGTATGAATTATTAAAGCTCTTGGCTTTGCCTGATAATAATTTAGTTGCAACAGGAGACGATGATCAGAGTGTCTTTAAATTCCGCGGAGCCTCCTTGTCTAATATCATGCAGTTTAAAGATGATTATCCTGATGCCAAAGAAGTAGTTTTGATTAAAAATTACAGGTCTAATCAAATAATCTTAGACCATGCCTATGAGTTTATAAAAAAAAATAATCCTAATAGATTAGAAACTAAATTAAAGATTGATAAAAAAATTATTTCTCAAATTGAACAGCCAGGAGAAATTAAATATCTATCCATGCCCAGCTTGCTGGATGAAACTCAGACAGTTGCTGAGATGATTAAAAAACTGCATAATCCCGGCCATACAGACTGGGCTGATATGGCTGTCTTGGTTCGGGCTAACAGCACAGCTGACCGTTTTACTGAAGAATTGGCCAGGCAGAATATTCCTAACCAGTTTGTTTCATTAAGAGGCTTGTATTACAAGCCGATTATATTAGATATTATTGCGTATTTAAAATTATTAGACAATTATAATGAGCCAGTTTCATTATTAAGAGTATTAAATTTTGAATCTTTTAAAATAAATCATCTTGATATTATAGCTATTAATAAATTTGCTAGAAAAAAATTATGGTCATTATATGAAGCTTTGCAAAATATCTCAGTCATTACTGAAGCGTCTGGAGCATTAGAAAATGTTAATAAACTGCTTCAATCAGTTCATAAGCATACTCAATTATCCAAACAATCAAGAATCTCAAAAGTTTTTGTTCAAATAGTGCATGATATTTTTCTTCCATATCTGGATCATGACAAAAACATGCAAGAGTTTGATTTTTTAAACCAGTTTTACAAAAAGATTTTGCGTTTTGAGCAGGCTAACCCTGTATTGTTATTTGATTTTTTACAATTAATTAATTTAGAAATGGAATCTGGAGATACAGGAAGCTTGAAATTAAACTTTGAAGATGCTGATACAGTTAAGGTTATGACTGTGCATTCTGCCAAAGGATTGGAATTTAAGCATGTTTTTTTATGCGATTTAGTTGATAAAAAATTTCCAACCATTTCCAGAAGCGACAAGATTCCTTTGCCAGATTCTTTGGTCAAGGAGTTTGTTCCAGAAGGAGATATTCATTTAGAAGAAGAGCGCAGATTGTTCTACGTAGCCATGACCAGGGCTAAACAAGGCTTGTATATTACAGGAGCCCGTGATTATGGAGGAGTTGTAGAAAAAAAACCGTCTAAATTCATAGCTGAGACAGGCTTAGAAGTACAGGTTATTGAAGCTGATAAGAGCAGCGAGCTAAAAAGAGATTTATCAAATCTTGATCAGGAAAAAACAGAGGTTCAGATAAGCTATGAACTGCCTGTAAAATTTTCTTTTTCCCAAATAGAGTCTTTTAATAGCTGCCCATGGGCATACAAGCATATTTATTTATTAAAAATACCCATGGAGCCAAAGCCAAATACCGTTTTTGGAAGAGTGATCCATAATGTCTTAAGAGATTTTTTTCAGCCTTTGCTTAAAATGCCTGAACAAGCTGATTTATTCGGCTCTAAAAAAGAAATTAACAAAGAATTATTCAGCTGGGAAAAGATTTTAGAAATTTATATAAATCATTGGGATGATTATGGCTATGAGAATAAAAAACAGGCAGAAGAGTTTAAGCAAAAAGGCAAGCTCATGCTTAAAAACTTTCAGCAAAATCTAATAGATAAGTTTCCTAATACTGTTTATTTGGAAAAAGATTTTAGTTTTAAAATTAAAGATTATATTATTAAAGGAGCAATTGACCGCGTAGACCAATTAGGAGACGGCAGTGTTGAGATAATTGATTACAAAACAGGAAGTCCTAAGACAAAAATTTATTTTGATGATAAAAAACAATTATTGCTGTATCAATTAGCTTTAGAGCAGGCTTTAAATCTTAAAGTTTCTAAATTAAGCTATTATTATTTAGATAATAATAGCTTAATATCATTTTCTGCTTTAGAAAATGATTTAGAAAAGCTTAAAATGCATATTTTAGATATTATTGACAGTATAAGGCAGTTTGATTTTACGCCAACTCCTGGCTTTGTCTGCAAATATTGCGATTTTAGAAATATGTGCGAGTTTAGGAAACCTTGACATCTTGTATAAATATAATAAGATTATATAATTTTGTACATTAATAATAGGAGTCAGTAATGGCTAAAAACAATGTTGCTGAAATTTTATTAGGCATGGTAAGACATAATAAAAAAGATGGATTCCCGCTTAATAATTCCCTCTATTTTTGCATTTGGGCAAGTAAGAGCCAATTTGATTATTTTACTCTTCGTTTACATTACGAATCTGAAATTGAGAAAAAATGTGAAGAGGCGGCTAAAAAAATTTTTTTTGAAATGAATGAAATTGGAATAAAAGAATATGAAATAGTTAATGGTGAAAGAGTCAGAGAGTATAAAACAGGAAATCGCGGTCTTGTGAGGTGTCATAGTGGGAAAATGGAAAAAGGCATGGCAAAAATATTTCAAGAAAAACTTGATTATCTTATTAATAATCCAATATAAATATATTGGATTATTTTTTTTCTGCAAAATTTGCTAATTTATGGTATAATATCCTTAGGTAAATAAATATTATGAGTTTAAGGTCATATTTGTCATTAATGATTTTAGCTACTGTTATTTGTATAATAGGTCTTGGCATTGTTTTAGCAACTATAGATCCTTTTTCTACTAATTGGCCAGGCTTTATTTTATTCTATTCTTCGTTGTTTTTGACTATTATTGGCATTTTTTCCATATTAGGCTTTACAGTCCGTTTTGTGGCTTTGCGCCGTCAATTAGTAGTGCATTCTGTTGTTATATCCTTTAGGCAGGCTTTCTTGGCAGCTTTTGTTATAGCCTCTACTTTATTCCTATTATCCAAGGACTTGTTTAGTTGGATGAATGTGCTATTATTAATTATTGGCTTTTCAGCCCTAGAATTTCTTTTGATTAGTTTTTCTACTAATCATAATTAATATTTAAAAACAATTTTATGACTAGTTGGCTAAAGAATCTATTTTTAGGCAAGGAGGAAGCAAAAACAGGCGCTGTCCCAGAATCTAAGGATGATACCAAGTTTCCAGGAATAGTCGTTGGAAAGATTATTGAGATCAATGATCATCCCAATGCTGATCGGCTTTGCATGACCAAGGTTGATATTGGCAGCCAGAAGCTGGACATTGTCTGCGGAGGCCCTAATGTAGAAGTAGGCAAGATGGTAGCAGTAGCTGTTGTAGGCTCTAAGCTGCCTAATGGCAAGACTATTAAGGAAATCAAGGTAAGGGGAGAATTATCCAAAGGAATGGTTTGCGCTGATGATGAGCTTGGCTTGGGCCAAGAGCATGAAACAATCAGGCTGTTAAAGCCTGATGCAGTTATAGGGGAGGCAATTGATAATTACCTCTAGGAGAGATAATAATTAAGTTTTCATAGCTTATGTTTTTTTTAAACTATAGCCAAGATATTTTGTATCTTGTATTGGCTTTTTGCGTATTATGGCTGACTGTTTTTTTAGTCTGGTTTGTTTACTATCTCATAGTAACTATCCGCCAGTTCCATACAATAACCAGGGACATGAAAAAACGGATTGACAAAATAGATGACATTATCCGCATGACTAAGGAAAAGATAGAGCATTCTGCTTCCTATCTTGCCATTATTGTTGAAGGCGTTAAGAAGATTGCTGACATGACTAAGAAAAAAAAGCCCAGAAAGAAGTCTAAATAATCAATTTAAGAAAATCCAGGGATTATTTTTCTGGATTTTCTATTTTATTGGGCAATCAATACAAGATGGAACAAGCTATAATGATTTTTCCAGATAGGTTAGCGGAGAATCAAAAATTTCTGGCGAGGAAAATCTGACGCAAAATTCACTCACGTATTCTGGCAGATATTCTGGGGTAACATGATG
>JBDRKN010000012.1:0-8933 GCA_043813955.1 bacterium
ACATAAAGTTTAAATTTAATTCATGGATAGGCTTGACTGTGCCTGTTTCTATTACTGTCTGGACTAATTTGCCGTGTACAGCTTCAACAGTCGTATATTCTAAATCAGGCCCTCTGCCAGCAATAGCCGTGATGACCCAAACGATTATAATAATCAAAATAGCGAAGAATATAATTCTTCTCTTTTTTATACGCATATTATGTTTTAATTATAGCATTTTTAGAAAATAAAACAATATATCTGATATTTAACTTATTTTTTAAAAAAATCCTTTTCATCTAATCCAGAGTGGAGCAAAATAGATTTAAAAGTGCCATAAGGCACTTCCTTTTTGTTCATTTTGATAATTTTTAGTAGGATCGCCCTCCTTTTTGTATTTAGCATGCGAGCCAGTTTAAGAAATAAAAACAAAGCCCTTAGCTTGAAGGACTTTTAACAAATGTCTTAATGTGATTGGTCTAGGCATGTTTAAATTGCAGAGGCACCAAATCAGGCATCTCTACTTTATTTATCTCAGAAAGAGGCACATCTTCAAAATATAATTCTAAAGCTTCTTCTAACATAGCTAAAGCCTCTTTTCTAGTGTCTCCAAAGCTGGAAATAGCAGTGTTCAAATTCCAGGCAACATAATATTTACCTTCTTTCCAAACTACATTTTTTAAATCTATTTTATGCATTCATTTATATAGGTATAATCTATTTAAATATTACTAATTTTCAAAAAATAAGTCAAATACAAATGACACAAAATCATGGACTGATACAGCTATTTGAAAAATATTTTAGGTATGTTATGATGTGAATAGAAAAGGCTTTCGGCCGTAGTTTATAAACTACACCTAGCGGAAGGTCTTTTTTTGTTATTTATTGATACAATATTAATATATTTTTATTTTTTTGGCTATGTATAAGGTAAAATTAGCTGTTTGCTTGACAAAAGATTATAAATATGATATAATTATAATATATAGAAAGTTGTTTAAATTTAAATTTGGAGTCGCCATGAGGTATTTATTAGTAGTTTTATTAGTAGTGATTTCTTTGTCTAGTTGTATAACTATGCAAGAAATTCAGACTAAAGAAATTAACGTTCCTGGCTTATCATCAAATTGGTGGAAAGAAGCCGACACAGCTTATGTCTATGGCGATTACTATATTGCTATTGGCAAAGGTCAATCAATTGATTTGGCTACATCTAAAAATATTGCTAGCATGAATGCTAGTAGCCAAATAATGAGATTGGCAAAGAAACACAAAGCATCAATCAGTAATACTATATATATTGCTGAAAAATGTTTTTTAGAAAAGGATGGATCTTATACTCGATACTTAGCTGTAAAGGTTAAAAAGATCAATGTAAGATAAAAAATTTAATTCAAGTAACAAGTAATTTGAATAAAACCCCGTTGTAATGACAGGGTTTTTTCTTTCCTAAAAATTAAAAATAATTTATATAAAACAGAAAAATAAATAGCAAATTTATCTGGCGCAGCCAGATACACTTTGTTATGTGATGCTTGCTTAAGCAACAAATTTCGCCTAACTATGTATATGCGAACTTTTTGATTTTTATCCAAAGTACTGAACTTCTTCCTGCAAATTAATGCCAAATTTTTCCTTAACCTTATCTTTTATCTCATTAATCAAAGCTTTAACGTCTTTGGCAGTGGCCTTATCACAATTAAGTATAAAATTACTATGATCAGGGCTTACTAAAGCTCCTCCAACCTTTTTTCCTTTAAAATTAAGCTGGTCAATAATATATCCGCAGGCTAATTTGCCTCCTTTAATAATATTTAACTTAACAGCTTTTTTAACAATTTCATTGTCTGCAGGCAATTCATCAACTATTAAATTTTTAAAAATGCAGCCAGCTGAAGGAAATTTTGGCTGAACTTTTAACCTTTGCTGCAAATATTTATCCATTAACTGCTTGATTTTTGATTCAGCGCTATGGCTTAATTCTAATTCAATTTGCCAGATAATTAAATTCGCATTATCCTTAAAAATACTATGCCTATAGCTAAACTTGCATTCTTCATTATCAAAATTTTTAAATTTCATTTCTGACATATTAAAAACCCTTACTTTCTTTACTAAATCAGCTATACATCCTCCATAAGCGCCAGCATTGCCCCTTACTGCCCCTCCAATTGTTCCAGGAATTCCAATAGCCCATTCTAAGCCAGCTAAATTACGCTCTTTAGAAAATTCTAAAATTTGTCCAAACACAACTCCTGCTCCAGCAGCAATAACCTCGCCTTTAACAGACAGTTCTTTGTTATTCAATTTAATAACCAAACCGTCTACGCCATCATCATTAATCAAAACATTGCTTCCCCCGCCTAAAAAATATGTTTTTTCATTCTTTGTTTTAGCCCATAGTATAGCATGCTTTAGTTCCTGCTCATTCACAACTTTTACAAAATATTTAGCAGGTCCGCCAATATTAAAAGTGGTCATCTCTGCCAAAGAAACATTTTTTTCAATTTTTTTCTCTATGTTCATTTAATTAAATTTTCACCTATTTTAAATACATCGCCAGCCCCTATTAACAGCAAAACATCATTATCTCTTAAATTATGCTTTAAATACTGCTCTGCGTCAAATAGGCTTGGGAGATGCTTTATTTCTTTTTTAGGATAAATTAATTTAATTTTTTCTACAAGGTCCTGGCTGCTTACGCCTCCGCGCTCCTCCCTTGCAGAGCCGTAAATGTCTAGAATAATTAGCTCATCCACTAAATCAAAACTATTAAGAAAATCATTAAATAAAGCCTTGGTTCTTGTAAAGGTATGGGGATGAAAAACTACTACTAAACGATTATCAGGATAAATTTGGCGCACTGTGTCTAATGTTGCCATGATTTCTGTTGGATGATGAGCAAAATCATCTAATACAGGAACATTATTATACTTGCCTAACTGCTGCAAGCGCCTTACAGTTCCGGCAAATTCAGCTAAATATTTTTTAATAACTTCTAAATCAATTCCTAATTCCAAACAGGCAGCAATTACAGCTAAAGCATTAGATACATTATGCTTGCCTAAGAGCTTTATTTTAAATCTGCCCAAGTCATTAACAGAAAAACTCTGTTCATGATTATTATAACTAATATCTTTTGCTAAGTAATTAACCTTTTCATTATCTATCCCATACCCTATAATCTTAGCTTTACAATTTGTTTTAGAAATATTAATAATTGTATCATCATCATAATTAGCTGCCAACCAGCCAGAGGCTGGTATTTTTTTAATAAATTCTATAAAAACATTAATATAATCATCCTGCGATTCAAAAAAATCAGGATGATCATAATCAACATTGCTTAGCAAAACCATGTTTGGCTCATAATATTTCAGCTTGTTCTGGTATTCATCAGCTTCTATGAGAAAATAATCTGATTTGCCTGCTAAGCTAGAGCCGTTTAGCTGAGGAACTTTGGCTCCAACAATCATGCTTGGCTTTAAACCAGCCTGCTCCATAACATATCCAAGCCAGGCTGTAATAGTAGTCTTGCCATGGCTGCCAGCTACTGCAATTCCGTTTTTTTGATTAAACAATCCAGCCAAAGCTTCTGCATATGATACAGGATTAGACGCTGAAGCAAGCTCAGAATTAGTCTCTGGCTTAAAAGCAGATGAATAGACAACCAAGTCAGCATCATTAGGAATATTATTTGGATCAAATTTATCAAAAAGCTTTATTCCTTTAGATAATAGAATATCTTGAAAAAAATGATCGCCCTCATCGCTTCCAGTCACCTCTAATCCCATATCCTTGTACATACAAGCCAAAGCAGAGGTTCCTCCGCCCTCTATCCCTATAATATGCACTTTTTTTATCTTAGAATAATCCATATCTATTAATTTAGTATAATTTTGCTATTTTGTAAATAAAGAAGCCGTTACTGTTAAGTAACGGCTTTTTTTGTTGAATTTGATTCTATTGCAAAATTATGGATGGAAACCCCGAAGTATTGAACATTACGCATTTATTTTTATATGCTTTTAAAACATTTATTACACTATTAAGCGAAAAACGTTCAATATCTACAATTTCTTCTTCGCTTAATCTTCTTAATCTTTTAAGACGCGCCCATTTAAACTTTTTGCTTCTTTTAATAAACTTAATAATTTTATCCATGCTTTCAGCAGCAAAATAATGAGTACTGCGCTTAAAACGCAATTTAGCAAAATAGAATTTCATAAATCACCCCCAGAATTTAGTTAAAAAAGAACTATTATTTAATAAACATATTAATTATATCAACCATTTCATTATTTCCAAGCTTAAAAGCTTTTTGAATGTTATCGCTCATTTGTTTAAGCAGTTTTTTGCTATAAGCGACCTCTTGAATAATGTCAACCAGCTCATGAGATGTTAATTTATGCTCATCCAAGACAATAGCCGCATTCTTGCCCTGAATTGCCTTGGCATTCAGCTCTTGATGAGAATTTGGCATTGGAATCAAAATAGCCGGCTTGCCCAAATAGGATAATTCAGTCAAGGTTCCCATGCCAGCCCTGCAAATTACTAAATCAGCTGCAGCATAAGCCGTAGCCATATCTTCATCATGCAGAAATTTAAAGCTATTATAATTATCAATCTGTCCTATGTTCGCTTTATCATATCCAGTCAAATGAATAATCTGGCAAAATCTGATCAATTCTTCTAAACCGCCCTCAATTAATTCATTAATTGCGATAGCCCCTGTGCTTCCTCCTAAAACAAGCACGACTGGAAGATCCTTGTCAAGCCCAAAAAATTGTCTGGCCTCTTTGTAATCCTGCTCATTAAGTATTGTCTGTCTTAACAGACTGCCGATCCAAACCGCCTTATTGCCATAATCTTTTAATGATTTAACTAATGTAACAGTTATCTTAATAGCAAATTTAGCCATAATCTTGTTAGCCAGTCCTGGCTTGTAATCAAGCTGGTGCACAATAATCGGGATGCGAAGCATCCATCCTGCTATTACAACAGGCACGCTTACAAAACTGCCGGCAGTAATTATTACTCTTGGCCTCCAGCGCAGCATAATCCACAAAGACTGCCAAAAACCTTTTTTAAAACGCCAGATGTCAGTAAAATTCTTCCAAGACCAATAGCGCCTTAATTTTCCAGAATCAATTCCTTTAAATTCAATATTAGCCTTATCTACAGCATAATGCTCTGAACCATGCTTAGTTCCGAGCCATAAATAATCTATTTCCCTGCCTGCCGCGCGCAAAGCGTCAACAATAGCCAATAATGGGGTCACAGAACCCATGGTTCCTCCGCCTGTGAGCAAAATCTTGCTTTTTTTTATTTTTTTAGCTAACATAGAATTAATATAAATTATATTAAAGGAGATGAAAATGGAACAGCTCTTTGAAAAAGAATTCACCTTTACCATTGAAGAAATAACAAGTGCTATTATATCCGGTCTGCTA
This sequence comes from bacterium, assembly GCA_043813955.1. Lineage (GTDB taxonomy): Bacteria > Patescibacteriota > Patescibacteriia > Patescibacteriales > Patescibacteriaceae > JBDRKN01. The sequence continues at coordinate 5,436 of JBDRKN010000012.1, forward strand.
TCTGAAGGCAAAATACCAGTAATAAATAATTTTGATCTTGATAATCCTAAAATTGAGATTATAGGATTTAAAAGTAGCACTTTGATATCATGGAAAGATATTGGTAAAATAACAATATCAATACCTTTTAAAAAAACTGAGTAAATCAGAATAAATCCCCCAAGGGGGATTTTTATTTTCCCTGCTTGCTGATATTTGCCAAAATCCCAATAGCAATCATTGTTGCTAACAATGATGATCCTCCCGCGCTTATAAACGGAAGTGGAACTCCTGTCATTGGCAGCAAATTAATGCTGCCTCCAATATTTAAAACAACCTGAACAGCCAGCCAGCTTACTATGCCAATGCTTAAATATTTTCCAAAATTATCATCAACGCGCCTGGCTATTAAATAGCCTCTATAGAAAAGAACGAGAAAAAGAATTATTAATATAACACATAAAACAAATCCAAGCTCTTCGCCAATAATTGAGAATATAAAATCATTATGCGCGTCAGGCAGGTACAAGAATTTCTGCCTGCTGGCGCCAAGGCCTCTGCCAAACAAACCGCCAGAGCCAACAGCAATCAAGCTCTGCCTGACCTGGTAGCATTCTAATTGTTCGCTTTCAGGACTAAAATTAGTATTAGCAACGCATTTAAAGCGAGCTTGCTGGTATTTATTCAAAGATACTAAGATTGCAAAAATCAAAACCCCTATTAACCCTAAAACCAAAATATGCTTGATTCTTCCTCCAGCTGCAAGATAAACAACAAATGAAGCGATTGTGATGATAAACAAGGTCCCAAAGTCTGGCTGAAACATCATTAATACAGCTATGATGGCATAAACAATTACAAACGGGGTCATCTTTTTTTCTGCGCCTTTTTCTTTTTTTTCTCCCTGCTTGCCTGCAAACCAGGCTGATAAATAAATTAAGAATGTTAATTTAACAAATTCAGAAGGCTGCACACTTCTTCCAAAAATTTCAATCCAGCTATCTGCCCTCTCGCTCTCTGCGGCTAATGACGGGATAAAGACTGCCAATAGCAGAATAATAGAGGCAAAAAGAGCAACCAAAGCATATTTTTTCAAATACTGGTAATTAAATTTAGAAAAAAACCAAAATGCAAGAATGCCAATACCAAGGGCAAACAGCTGATTTTTTAAAAAATAATAACTATTCCCTTCCATCTGGTAAGAAATAACTGAAGAAGCGCTGGACAGCATTATCAAGCCAATAACAATCAGAACAGCGACTGTTGCCAAAAGCACTTTGTCGCCCTCCTGCTGCTGAATTAAACGGATGAACAGCCTTTTAAAAATTTTCTTAAAACCATTTTTAGACATAATCAAGCAATACGGTCAAGCAAAAACAAACACAATCCAAGGGCAGAAGCAATGCCTCCTATGACCCAGAAACGCATCACAATTTTGTATTCAGGCCATCCTTTGGCTTCTAAATGATGATGGATCGGAGCTGACAAAAAGATTTTCTTTCCACGAATTTTTTTAGACAGCATCTGAATAATTACTGACAATGATTCAATTACAAAAACAAATCCTATTACAATTAAAAATACAGCTGTATCAGTAAGCATAGCTATAATTCCAAGCGTAATGCCAAGGCTCATAGCGCCTGTATCGCCCATATAGAATCTGGCCGGCTTGATATTAAACCAGAGAAAAGCTAATAAAGCTCCTACAATCACAGCGCAGAATACAGCTAAGTCATATTTAGCCAAAGCAAAAGAAATCACAGCATAAGAAGAAAAGCATGTAAGCAAAACGCCTCCGGCTAATCCGTCTAATCCGTCTGTTTCATTAACAGAAAAAGCAGTCGCTACTAAAACAAATATAAATACTAAAATATACCACCACCCTAAGTTATAGCTTTGAAGAAAAGGTATGCTAAACTGGTCCCAATCAAGCTTAAAATAGAACCATAATGCGCCAATCAGCGCAATTAAGGCATAAATAATCAATCTATGCCTAATTTTAAGGCCTCCTCCGCCAAATACGCCCTTGCCTTTAACATCCAGCCAATCGTCAAGCAGGCCTACAAGAGCTGAAGCAACCAATGCTCCTAGAGGGAGTAATGTTTCTGTACGGCTTAAAAAATTAAGATTTTGCCAAATTTCCCAGCTGCTCCATTGTGAAAGATAGTAAAAAGCTATGCAAAAGAATGCTACAGTTACCCAGATTAAAACTCCGCCCATAGTTGGAGTGCCGCTCTTAGATGCATGCAGTTTTGAAAATATAGGCGTCTTGCCATTATTTCTAATTTTCTTTCCAAGCTTATTCTTATACAAAATATTAGTCCAAAAAGGAGTCCACGCAATAGTAAAAATAAAAGCAAGCGTGCTTAAGAATAAAATCTTTACAATAATAAAAACATCCATACTAAAATTTAATATTAACAAAATTTATTAAGTAAATAGAATAAATAGCCAGGCCTAAAAAAACATGGCCAACCAAGGCATTTGATAATAACAAATGAACCAATAGCTTATCGCGCCTCATAACAACAAAGCTTATGATTAAATTAATCAAGAGCCAAATGCTGCCTATGGCAGGAATCCAGTAAATATTTACAGGGCTTCCAATATAGTCAATGCCAAAAATTATATTATAATGAAGTATAATTGTCTCCTGCTTTATATTGGAAGCAATAAGCCATGTAAGGAGCCAGATTATTAAATTAGATGCTAGTAAAAAAATAACATAGACTTTGATATAAAACAGGCTGAAATAATCAGACAGCCTATTCTTAAAGTCTGATTTTTTTAAATTAAATAACCCTAAAAATTTATCCATAAAACAAAATTTACCCTAATTATAATTTAGCATAATAAAAAATATTAGTAAATTCCACGCGCGTTTGCGGAATTAATACTGCCTAATATTATTTTTTTCTAAAATCGCCAGCCATATCAAATATAATCTCTAAAGCTTGCTGAACTTGATTAAAGTCTTTTTGTTCTATTTTTCCAAGTTTTTTTATTAATCTATTTTTATCTATAACTCTTACTTGATCAAGCTTAATTTTTAATACCTGCTTTAACCCGCTAGAAGAAGATATTTCTATCTTAACCTCAAACGGATAAATTTTATCTATTTTCTTAGTAGTAATCGGGGCTATAATAGTAGTTCTTCCATAATCGCTAGAAGCATTGGTTTGTAAAATTAAACAAGGCCTTTCTCCTTTTTGTTCTGATCCTTTAGCTGGATTTAAATTAACTTTCCAAATTTCAAATTGATTTATTCTATTATGCATTTTTTTCAATTAAAGCCAGATAATCAGAAAAGTCTGACATTGAATTTTCTAAGTCCTCTTTTGTTTGAGCTTTAAAGCCTGCTTCAATCTCTTTTCTTAAAATAAATTTTCTATATTTGCTTAAAATATCATCAATAACTTCAGAACGGGGCTTTTTTTCATTTTTAGAAATATTATCTAAAAATTTAAAATTATTTTTATCTATAGTAATAGATAATGCTTTTGAATTCATATATTTATA
>JBDRKN010000013.1:0-6495 GCA_043813955.1 bacterium
AGAAGAATTAGAAGGTATTAGCGATGAAGACCTTATTAAAACATATAATGAATTAATAAAATAATATATGGACAAGGAGCCAAAATTTAAACTTTTTACAAAAGTATTTTTTGCAGTTTTTTTATTAATTCTTTGCGGTAATATATTGCTTGTTCCTAAGGTTATTAAAGCTATTCCAGTTGAAGAAACAGTTAGCGTCCCAGAAGAAATAACCAGAACTGAGAATTTCTTTCTGCGTATTTTAAGCAAGACTGGAACAATTTTTTTCCAAAATACCTTGCGCAAGGTTTTAAATGAATTTGCTTATGATACTGCCACTTATTTGGGGTCTGGCATAAAAGGCCAAAGGCCTGCATATGTTAAAGAGCCTTGGGGAGATCTTTGGAAAAATTATGGAGACAAGGCTGCTGGTGATTTTATAGAAAGCTTTGCTAATACAGTTATCTCTGATATTGCTGCTAGTAATATTAGAAAGGAAGGAAAAATTCGGTGTGAAAAGCAAATGGATGAATGTGATGAAAATGCAAAAACTCAAGAAGAAATAGATAAATGCACAGCTCAATACAATAAATGCATAGCTAAGACTGGCAACAAGGAAGTGGCAGAGAGTCTTTGCAAAGATAGTTATGAGCAATGTAATAAGAGATGTGAAGATAATGGGCAAGGAAGCAACCAGTGTGAACAAAACTGCCGTGTAATTTATGAAAGCTGTTATGTAAATGTCGGAATGGCTGAAAAAGCCCCGATGTTAGGTTTAGGCAGTCCATTAGGCAATATTGATATTTGCAATCCTTCTTTGAGTTTTGCTGTAAGGGTTGGCTTAGGCTTAGTCCAATATAATGTAGATTATAGGCCAGACTGTACTTGGACAAAAATGAAAACAAATTGGACAAGCTTTGCTGATAAATTAGCTGATATGTCTAGCGATGATTATCTCAAAAACATGATGACACAGTTTGTTGACCCTACTAATAGTGATTTGGGAGTTACATTTAGATTATATACTAATATGATTGAATATAGGGGGAAACAGGCTGATATTATTGAAAAGGAAACAATTGCTAAACAGGGCTGGGTTGATGCAAGAGATTGGTCTGGGGGTTTGCTTGGAACTCCGCAGGAAGCAGAAATAAGGAGAACTTTGACTGAACAGGCATTATGGAATAATTTAGGCAAAGTAACAGGAGATATTTTGGCTGATGCAGCAAATATTTTCTTAAACCAATACGCTATTACTGCTTGGCAGGCGCTGATGGTAGACACTGGTGACAGCGGCGGTTCTCTTGACTTCTGGAACAGCCGTCCTCTTGGCCGATCTAATATTGAGAATAAAATAAATAGGATTGTAGAACAGCAGTATCCTGATGATTCTAATATTAATCTTTTGGCAGAATTAGCATCCTGCCCATCTAGTATTAAATCGCCTGGGCCGACTAATTGCGTGATAACCAGCGCTTTTGCTGACGCTATTACTGAAAAAAAGACTGTAGCACAGGCTATCAAGGATAGAAATCTTCCAGGAAATTGGCCGTTTGGATTTAATGAGCGCGGTGAAGAAAAGTTAGAGTATAACCAGGGGTATCCTTACAGATCCATTTTGATTTTAAAAAAATACCGCATTATTCCTGTTGGTTGGGAATTAGCTGCTCAAAAAATACAGCAGCAATATGTGGATAATGAGTTTAGCGATACTGACAAGGCAGGTGGAATAACTTTGCAGGACATGGTTGATTGTTTTGATCTAGATGATGAATTTGAGGGATATAAGGAAGAATGGTGCCGCGGTTTGGTTGATCCGTATTGGGTGCTTAAATTGCCTAAGCAGTACTGCGCTGCCAAGGGTTATGGGCCTAAATTGATTCAAAAGCCAGATGCCATGATAACAGGTAATAAGTTTTGTTCCAAAGATGGAGGCATTAACACGGCAAAGATAGACAGAAGGATTGTAAAATGCGCTACTGACCTTGATTGCTGTACTAAAGCAGAATTATTAAAAAAAGATAAATATGATCCTGCTAATCCAAAACATAAGGCTGAAATCAGGAAGTCATGTTTGGCTAAGTGCGATTATATTGAATATAAATTAACTTTAGCTAGGGATGATAAGTATTGCGCTGATGAGCAAGCTTGTATTAAGGAGGATGAAAGCGGCAACTGTTTGTTTTTTGGCTATTGTACTGAAGAAAGGCGCAAATGGGTGTTTAGCAAAGACGGATTAGACAAAGACTGCGAGCCAAGATTTAATACCTGCCAGACCTTTACTAGCAGTAAGGGACGCACAGTTTCCTATTTACAAAATACCTTGGATTATGGCTGTACTATTGATAGTATCGGCTGTTTAAAATATTCCTTAAATGGTGATTATAGCGCAGATAATGATAAGATTTCATGGGCTGATGAGCCGTCTATTCATTTTAATAATCAAATTAAGAGCTGTCAGAATAAAGACGAGGGCTGCCATGAGTTTATCAGCCTGCAGGAAGGAAGTAGCGCTAATATAATTGCAGATTCAAGCTTTGAAGATGCTAAGAGATGGCTGAGCTTTGGGACTGTAATTAATTCTTTTGATGATAAAGATCTTGAAGAGTTTGTCTATTCTGGGACAAAGAGCCTGAAAGCAGAGGGACAGACAGGAATTGTTTATTCAACAACTAATCCAGGCATTCTGCCTGATGGTTTTGAATTTGAAATGGACCGCCGCTATACTTTGTCAGCCAAGGTTTATGTGGTTAGTGGAGGGGTTGAAATGAGCATTGGCAATACTAATGAAAATGAGAGCTGGCAGTCATTATATTCAACAGAATTAGGAGAATGGGAGCAGTATATTTTAACTATTAACAATGATTTTACTGTTAATGCCAACTCTTTTTTTATAAAAGGAACAAGCAATGATTCTGAATTTTACATAGATGATATTAAGTTTGAAATAGGCAATTATTCTAATTATTCTTGGTATCGTTCTCCTGAAAGCCTTGTTTATCAAAAATTGCTTCCAGCTTATCTTGAAGAGATTTGTTATGAAAACCCTCCTGATAATTACAGTTTAAAGGATAACGCTCCAGAGAAGTGCTATCAATTTGTCAGAAAATGCCAGTCTGATGAAGTAGGCTGTGAATTATATACTGAAGTGATCAGCAAAGATGAAACAGCGGCTAAGGTTAAGCCAAAAGATATATGTCCTGAAGAATGTGTTGGTTTTGACACATTTATCCAGCAAGAGAATTATTTTTATTCACCGCGTCCAGACTATTTTATACCTCATACTGCTAAAGCTTGCAGCGCTCAGGCAGAAGGCTGCAGCTTGCTTGTTAATTTAGATAAGCTTGAACAGGGCGGAGAGAGCGATGAGTATTATTCTGAATTGCGCCAGTGTATTAAGCCAGACAATACATGTGTTGAATTCTATACATGGGAAGGTTCTGATCAGACAGGATATCAGCTGGTTGTCTTTAGCTTAAAAGAAAATCAGGATCCATTATCTCCAATCAGCCAGCCAGAAACAGTAGGTGATGATGATTCAACTGATTATTATGATGGAGATTTATGCAATGAAATTGTTTACAGCAGGCCGTCTGACCATCCTGCATATAATCCAGACTGCCGCCAATTCTATGGCCGTGATGGCAATGTTTCATATCATTTATACAGCAAGACCATTAGCTGTTCTAATGAATGTTTCCCATACCGCAAAGTTGACCATAATATTGATATTACTATTGATACTGAGTGGGACTGCAATCAGAATGGCAGCCATTGGGATTCCACTAAGCAGCATTGCGTGGTTTGTCTAAACAATGGCATTTGGATGGACGAGCATGAAGCCTGCGTGTATTATGGCATGCCAAGCTTAAGCCAGAGCTGTTCTGCTAGCCAAGTCGGTTGCAGCGAATATGTAGGCAATTTTGGAAACAATGTGCGCTTTGTGATTAATGATGATTTTGAGCATGGATTAAATAATTGGAGAGATAATTTAGAAATCAGCAGCGATTCTTATACGCGCGGAGGACATTCTGCAAAGACTACTAACAAAGGATGGTTTAAAAAGGATGTTAAAATTAAAGCAAATCGCATGTATGAGCTTAGCTTTGTTGCTAAAAAATACGGTGAAAACGCTATTATTTCACTTATAGGTTTCTTTAAGGAGGATGGGACAGGCAGGATTGAAAATAATTTTGCAAATAATGTTCAATTAACCGGAGAGTGGGAAATTTACAAATTTATGATTGATCCGATTAATGAAGATGATATAGATTATTTATCCATTACTTTAAATGGCGCAGATTCTAATAGCATACGTATTGATAATATTAGATTAAAAGAATATAACGATCGCTATTATTTTATAAAAAACTCATGGACTACTCCAGACAGCTGTAACCAAGATTATCAAGGAAAACCTTATCCATTATACATGCTTGGATGCAAGCAGTATTATGACAGCCAGAATGCATTGCATAATTTGCGAAGCTTTTCTGAATTATGCCAGCTTTCAGCTGTAGGATGCCAGGCAATGATTGATACGTATAATTCCAGCTATTATGGCTCAAATATCTATAATGACTATGATAGCAATGGCAATTGTTATGATGAGCATGGAGATTATGAAGACGGATGCATTGTAATTCCAGCTGATGAATTTGCCTATATTGTCTATGACAAGAAAAAAATATGCGCATCATCGCAAAAAGGATGCCAGCGCTTAGGCAGGCTATCATTATATAGTGATCATTATTCTGATGTTTATCTTCTTAATGATCCTGATATGTATGATCAGACTTTGTGTACTAAGCATCAGGTTGGATGCGAATCATGGCTCACAAGCGAAGGCAGCCAAATCTATTTTAAGGATCCTGCTAATAAAGTTTGTGAATTTATACAACCAGAAGGAGGAACAGAAAAATGGTTTATGAAAAAGCTAAGTTATTGCGTTAATGAAGGAGAAGAAGTTAATAATAGTAGTAAAATTTGTGTCAATGATACAGAATGTGATGATAGCAAGAGATGTGTCTTGTATGACAAAAATTTAAGTTATTGCGTTCGCACAGGCGAAAATATTGATATTAATAATGACAAAATTTGTATTAATGACACAGAATGTGATGACAATGAGAAATGCGTATTGCATGATGGTTCCTGCATTTTAGATGAGCCTGATCCAGGTTCTGAAATTGTTCCAAAGACTATTGGTTTAGGAGCCAAGGAAGAAGCCAGACAGCCTCTTGGAATGCTTAATGGCGGATATGCTGGAGCTTGTCCTAAGAAAAAAACAGGATGTACTGAATATATTGATCCAGAATCAAGGCCAAATGCTAATTTAGCTAATGCAGATTTTGATGAAAATATTAGCCTTGTTGCCAATACTTTGTATATTGTTGAAGCAGATTCTAGCAAAATAAATATTAGTTGTAATAATGATATTTATGTTCTTAACTCAAAGAACCTCTTAGAGCATGCGACAAATTTTGATGTAGAAGCTGATTATAGTGAAGAATTCTTTATTAATGGAAATGATAATAATGAGGAAACATGTGTTTTTAGTGACCCAGCTGCTAGTATAAGGAAGGCAATTGTTGCGTATAAATTAAAACAAACTATTAATCCAGAAAAGCCGATTAAAGTAATTTTTGAAAATGGCCAGATTTTGTTTAATGAGAGAAGCTATAATGGATTGGATATAAAAAATCTTGCTTTTAACACAATAGAAAGCGAGAAGAAACAAGCTCCTTCTCCAATTCCTGAGCCTCCTGGCGATCCTCCTGGGAATAATGCCAATGTTTTACTCAAGGTTGATCCAGATCGAGAATGCGCAACATGGCTTGGATGCAAGAGCTATAGTATTAATCCTTTGAATAAGAAAGATACGATTTGCTATGAAAGAGGTTTATGCAACATGCTTAATGATGCTGGCCAATGTATTAATTTCCTTGATACTGAAAAAGAAAATCAATCTTATGAAAGTAATATAAATGTTGCTGATATTACGAATATGACTGGCTATGTTAAGGCAGGCTATGATGAGAATAAGCTTAATGCTGATTATTATCATTTAGCCAGCATGACACAGTTAGGTGAGCCAAGGGTTAAGTTTGACGGAAGTTTTGAAAATACAATGGATTCTGGTTTTATACGAATGGATAGTACTGGAACAAGAGAAGAGTATGAAGCCCCTGTAATTAAGGACGCACGCATTATTGAGAAAGAATTAGGATATGAAAGCTATACGCAGATTCCTGACGGACAGGCTATTGCTAAGACCAAATCTTATGTCTATAAGGAGGTTAATAATGTTGGGAGCAACACCTATATAGCTTCTGCCTATGTTTTCTTAAAGCATGGCGAGAAGGTTGATTTATACGTTCAAAGTATAAATGGATCTTGTCCATTTATTGATGATAATGGAGTTTCTTTATGCAAGGATGAAAATAGTAATGATACTTTAGATTATGCTACTTTGGATTATACAACCGATGTTCGCAAATGGGTAAGACTGTCAGG
>JBDRKN010000014.1:0-20874 GCA_043813955.1 bacterium
TGTTGCTTCTGAATTAAAATAATTTTGTAATTGCATAAATTTACTCTAGCTTCCTCCTTCATTAGGTTTTCTGACTAAATTTGTATTAATGAAATTCTCAATGACAGTAATCTTGCTGTCATTGTTAATAACAAAAGCCTCCAAGTTTTTCACCCTCCTATGAAACTGATAGCTGGTGAGAATAAAGAGGCCGACAAGCACGCCTATTATTATCAACACCGCGCTGGAAAAGATTTTCTGATTCATAGATTTATTTTAATAAATTATTGATTACGGACAGCCTCCTTGGGCAGTACAGCACTGCTCCCTTGTCCAATTATCGCATGTTGTAGTAGGCTCTCCAAAACATACAAATAAGCCATCAACAAAAAAAAGTTTGTAATCAGTTCCTGATGTATTCAGAATGCAAACTCCATCAGTGATGCCTTGATAATCCACGCCATCATTGCCAAAATAATCACTAGACCTAGTACTGCCTTCTACATGCAATGTATACTTTGGCTGGTCAATATTAATACCAACTCCTGCCTGCGGATCGCCTGGATTAAATGTGCCGCTACCATTAGCCCCTGGATTCAAAATAATGCTTCCACCAGCAAATCCTCCATTAGTTAACGAAGAATCTTCTGCCTCCAGCCGTATATTCCTTCCCTCTGGCTTAGCGCCGCTCGGAGCGCTGCCTTTTACATGAAAAATGCCATCTGGATCTTTGGTACCTATGCCAATCCTGCCTTGAATAAGATCAGTTTCATGGTATGGGCCCCAATCAGGAACAGCCGTGTACATAACAAGATCATAAAAAGCTCCAGTATCTACCAATTTCCAATCATTGTCTGATAAATTATCCCAGCGCAAAGTTCCGTCTCCATTATTAACAAAAACCTGATTAGAACTACCTTGCTCGTCAGGCAATGCCCATATATAGCTTGCTGTTAACCCTGCTGGAGCGCGAAAACCGACTTCATTAAAATTAGGAACAGTATTATTCATTTCGCTCAATCCAATATATCCATTGATTCGAACAAATGGATCAAGTTGCTCATATGGGCCTGGATTTGGATTCCAAAATTCTCCATAAATCAAAGATTCTGCTGCAGTGCCATTGTTATTATTAATATATAATCTATCACTGTCTGTTTCAAAATAGCCCGCTTTATTACCTAAAAAAACATTACCACCGCCGGCAGTATTAGAATGGCCAGCATCACTGCCTAATGCAACATTATTGATTCCATTAACATTTCCTACGCCAGCCTGATACCCAATAAAGGTATTTTCTACACCTGTAGTATTTGAATGCCCTGCAAAATATCCAAAAGCTGAATTTCCATTCCCTGCAACATTATCTAATAAAGACTCATGTCCAAAAGCTGAATTACTATCACTGTTATTTTTATTTAAAGACTTATATCCAAAAGCTGAATTATTAATTCCTAATGTATTTTGATACAATGTTAAAGTGCCAAAAGCTGAATTATTATAACCATCAGTATTAGAAAACAAAGATCTATCACCAAAAGCTGAATTAAACATACCAGAATTATTATTTTGTAAACTCATAACACCAAAAGCTGAATTACTATTACTGTTATTATTGCTTAAAGAGTTATATCCTACTGCTGTGTTATAATATGTAGAATCTTCGCTAAAAATAGTAGGAAACGAACCTGCTAATTTCCCAACATAAGTATTGGTATTAACCATATCTAATCCAATTGCTATAGCTCCTGCATTATGAATAAATGATTCGGAATTACTGCTAGAATCAACTCCAAAATAAATAATTCCTTCTGTTTCATTAGATAGAGTATTTGGCAATTTCAAATTAGCTATATCTAAACGATTATCAATGTCTTCCCAAGTAAAATTAGCATTATCTTCCTCTAAATATGTGATTCCCTGAAAAATAACAGAACCCTGATCAAACCCGCCCAATTTTATATTATCTGCAAAAATATTTGTGGCAAAAATATTTGCCCATTTTAACGCACTAGAACCAAGATTATATGTATTGGTAGTATTTGGCAATATATTGCCATTAATGCGCATACTCCCATCAACTTCTAAATCATTCTGCACATATAAATCTCCTGCGCCATCAGCAAGATCTCTTGTCCCTCCAGAACCAATTCTTGTTAAAACAGTAGAATAAATATCAGTAATAATTGGATCTCCAACAATTGTCCAATCCATATCAGAAGTAGATGATGCTGGGTTATCCCATTTTAAAGTAGCATCATCACCATCAACTTCGTCTATTGTTAAAGCCTGCCCAGCATTGCCACGAATATTTGGCAAAGTCCAAATAATATCACTAGCTGGTGTAGGACTAGGCGCTTTAAAACTTACTCCTTTGCCACTCAATGACCTTTCTTCATCGCCAAATTTTAATTCCCTCCCTGGTTTTATTATCAAAGCTTCGTTATTAAGCAATCCTCTTAAAACTAGTTCACCTGTTTTATCCTGCAATCCGTCTCCTCTATTAATCGGCTCTGGAATATTACAATCAGCTGGTTGTTGGCTTCCTATCGGGCAACCCGGATCTCCTGGAGATGGTGGCACTTGCCATGCCGCCCAAATAATCTGCACAGCAAAGAACAGGCCAAAAACTAAAACAATAGTTAATAGAATAAAAGATAAATTTATGTTTTTAAATTTGTTGTTAAACATATGATAAATTATAATATTAATCTAATAATTTTAACTCATCTTCAGTCATCTCTCCATCATTATACATATTATCTATAATATTCTTTCTAGGATTGGATATAAAATCAAGCTCATCATCAGTATATAGGCGGTTTTGCCCTGTTTCTATTATCTTATTAGCCTTAATAGTAATTCTGGTATCAATTTCCTTTTCCAGCTGAGCCTTAGTACGCGTTTTAGCAGGTTTTTTAGCTTTTTCTAACGGTTTTGCATCAGATGGTTGCTGGATAGAATCAGATGGCTGTTCTATTGCTATTTGCGAACCATCTGCTATTTGCTCTGCTCCTTTCTTCTGTTTGTTAAAAATATAGATTCCAAAACCAACAACTATTAAAGTAATGAACAACAATATTAAAGCTATTTTTTTATACATACCTATTTATTTACAAAAATATATAAACCAAACCCTAATATAATTAAGGTAATTATCAACACAACTAAAGCTATTTTTTTATACATAAACAAAAATTAAATTTTAGCTGCTAAAGCTTCAATTCTGTAATTATTATACCATTAACAGATAAAATAAACAAATCTATAAAGGCAAAATGCAATGATCATTAATACATTCCTCAATTACTGGACATTCGTCTGCATTATCGCAAAATTCTCCACAGCCATCAGATCCATCACCGCATGACTTAACGCAATTAGGAATACAGGAAATTATCTCTCCTGGGATAGCAGTATTATTGCCAGGCCCTACATCGCCGCTGCGGCTGCTAATACAAAAAGTAATGGTATATGAAGTATAGTCAGCTGCTGAAAGATATTCATATTGCTCACCAAGGCAATCTCCATCATCTCGTGGTTCTGGATTAGACGGCACTTTATGCATATAGACTACTCCATCTTTCTCTAATGTTCCGCCCATCACAATTTCATCAGGATACTCACCTTCCCCCCTATAATACATCTCAAGCGCAGCTTGAACCTCCATAATATCAGCTACCCTCTTTGCATTGCGGTTTGAAGCCCTGAGATGATGCACGCTTGATGAAGTCAAAACTGAAAGTATGCTTAAAATAACAATTACAATCACAAACTCAATAAAAGAAAATCCTAATAAATTATATCGTAAATTTTTCATAATTAATCTTCTGGAATAATTCCCGCAGGAGTCGCGATATTAGTTCCTGCTAAAAGATGTCCAGATTTATCTCCTAAACAAAAAGTTATTGTATATGATATCCCGCCATCTCTCTGCATATAGCCAAACTCTTCGTCAGGGCAATCTCCATCATCGCGCGGAGAAGGGTTTGACGGCACTTCTTTCATATAAATCAAACCATTTGGAGGTATTTTAGATTCTAAAGGAAATTGCTCGCCAAAAACAATATCTACAGTAACAGGATATGTTCCTTCATCGCGATAATATGTTTCTAAAACATCTCGAAGCTGCGTAATTGAAGCTACACGCCTTGTATCCCTGGTGTCTGCGCGTACGTTATAAAAAGTGGTTAAAATTAAAGTTGCCAATATTGCGATAATGGCCAGTACCACGGTAATTTCAATCAAAGTAAATCCTGAATTTTTTTGTTTTATTCTTTTCATAAACAATTAAGTTGGTGGTGGTGGTCCGCACACGCCACCATTGCAAGTTTCAGGAGGCACGCAATTGTCCAGGCAAATTCCTCCGCATCCATCATCCACTAAACATATCCCAACGCAAACAGGCACGCAAGTTTCTAAAGTAGCAGGCGCCCTAAAGCTTATATCCCCGCTGTTGCAAAATCCTGTGATTATAAAATCAGTGTAATAGATATAGGAAATTGGATCCTGATATTTTTCTTCAAATTCCATATCACATTTGCAATCGCCGACAAGTAATTCAGCATTTGCTGATCCGCATGAGATGCATCCATTTTTGATAACAAAATCAATGCACTGCCCGCGTAAACAATTTTCTGTTTGCGCTGTACGATTAGGTTTTGTTTCTGTAATAAAATTTTGCACACAGCTTTCCCATGCGTCAAAACTGCTCCAGGCAAGACTGGCTTGCTTAGAAGACTTAACATAAGCAGAGGTTGTAAGCAAAACTGTCATAGCAATAGTAAGGGCAAACATAGCGGATAACATAACGATTAACATCGCTGATCCTCGCTGATTTAATAATTTTTTCATCATATTTTTAAATTTATTAATCTTCATAACCAGAGGCTGTAACTGATATTTGATAATTAACAGTATAAGTTTTTTTATCCTCTTTGATTGCAGTAAGTCTAATGGTAAAACGATCTTGATTAATACCTGTTTCAAATTTCATGCCAGTAATATCAATTTCATCTGAGGTTAATTCGCTTGTTGCTCCAGGCCTATCTACCTTTAGAATTGAAATATTGTTTAGATCAAGTTCAAGATAATATTTAACGCAATCGCCATCTTTATTTTTAAAATATAATTCATTACCTGTACTTGTGTAAAAAAAATGATTGCTATCTGTGCCACTGCATCCGGTACAAGAGTTGTCGCATAGAGTATTTACTTGTTGGGCCTCATAAACTAAAACACCCATTGCATACCTTAAATTCCCCTGCAAATTATGCTCAATCATTGTCCTTTCTTGAATCTCAATTGTTTTTACAAACACCCTGGATGTAGCCAAAATCATCATAGAAAACAAACTAACAACTATTACTAATTCTAGCAAAGTCAACCCATTATTATTTTTAATTATCTTAAACATATTATCTTATGTTGTTTAATACAGTTTTTTCTGTGTATGTATATCCTTTGCCTTTGTATTCCCAATATACTTCTGAAATAACATACAAATAATCATCATTGTAATTAATTACTGTTCCATTGTCATGATAAACCGTGGTAATTTTGCGATAAAAATTGCTTAAATCGCCAGTTGTGTATTGATAAAAATCACTACTGTCAAATTTTAAATTAAACATTAAATTATTAACATCTGGAATTGGCTCGATTCCTGTATAATAATCAATACTTCTATAATCTTTATAATCAATAGCAAAATAGCATGTCTCATTATTTGTTGCTGGTGGTGTTGGAGGATCTGGTGAAGCGCAAGAAATATCTTGATAAAAATCCCATCCATTCTTTATATTATCATTCCTAATCTCCTCTACCAGCTCTATTCCTTCCTTAGCAAGGCTTATTGCTATAAAATCAGTCTTTGTAACATATTCAAGCTCTACAGTTTTCATAATAAGGCTCATTACTGCTATAAAGGTCAATGTAAGCAAGCTTATCATTATTATAATCTCAATCATATTAAAGCCAAACTGCTTATCCTTAAATAGCTGTTTAATTTTTTTTATTAGCTTAATCATAGTGGAGTAATTAATTTAATTAAGCCAGAAGGCTCAATTTCCAAATCTCTTAACATATCTTCATCTCCTATATTATTTAATATAACATTAGCTTTATCGCCTGTGGCGCCGTCAATATACATAGAAAGGTCATCTCTAAAAAAATAAATATCTAAAGAATCCTTATATTCACTCTCTGCCACCATTAATCTGTAAAAAATAACTCCTGGAGGCAAACTTATTGTCTTGAATTTTTCCTCATCAGCCTTGTGCTGAACTTGAGGCAAATCAAATTTTCTGTCCCAATAATACATACCTTTAGCTATGCGGATTTCGTCTATATCGCCGTTCCAGTCGCTAGAAGCAGAATCACCTTGACAGCTGCCAATTTGGACATTAATATCATTATCTTCAATACTGCCATCAATTAAATCTGACCATTCTTCAATACTTTCTTCTTGTATACCAGTTCCTTCATTAGTTAAATATAACTTTATATATCTTCCTTTTCGCACAAAAGCTAAATGGTTCCAGCCAGATGAAATAACGCCAGATTTTACTGAATAATATTCAGAATTTGCTCTTACACTGCATTCAATTTCATTGCTTGAGGTTTTATAGCAATGAAAGCTTTGGTTTGCAATATTATTCTCGTCCCATTTGCAAATTATACTGCGCTTATTACCATCAATACTGGCATCAAACCACAAATCAATAACAAAATCCGCTAGAAGAAAATCAAAATCATTATTAATATCTGTTTCATTGTCATCTATTTCTAAATAATCTCCGACATTTTTAAATTCCCAATATCCGCTACTGCTATCTGGCCTACCTCCTCCGCTAGTCTGATTAGGAGTGCCGGAAATATTTACCACGCGCCCAGCTTCATTATTACCTATTTTATCACCTGTTTTAGAACTCTCATTAAATGTAACCCCGCTTTCATATTCATCTCCATGAATCAATAATTTCACAGGATAGCTGTATTTTTTGTCATTATCCTTGTCTGCAAAAACAGTATAGCTGTTAGTTGTGCGGTCAACTTTAATTCCCCAGCCATAGGCAAAGCTGTCAAACATCTTAAGATTCAAAGAATAATTCTGAGCTTGCCTAAGATCTCTTTTAAGCTTTTCGCTGTAGTTCAAAACCTCTCCTTTTCTGTTTATTCCATGATAATTAGCAAATAAAATAGTAGATAAAATGACAATGATAAAAATAACTATTGCCATCTCAATCATGGTATAGCCCTGTTCTTTTAATTGTTGAACCTTATTCATAAGTCATTCAAAATTTCCACTGCCTTGTCCATCTGAGGATCTTTTTTATTATCATAATCCTCCTGAGCAAATTCTATTTCAATATCAGGCATAATGCCTTCTTCGGAAATATCGCGGCCATTGGGCGTGAGCCATTTTGCAGTAGTAATCTTAAGAGCGCTTCCGTCTCTTAGCTCTTTTAACACCTGGACAGAACCTTTTCCAAAAGTCTGCTTGCCAACTATTGTAGCCAAGCCATGGTCCTGCAAAGCTCCAGATACGATTTCTGAAGCTGAAGCGCTTCCCTGGTTAACTAATACTACTGTTGCATAACCAGCCAAACGGCTCAAGCCAGTTGCGTGATGATCAACCTTTTCCTCTTCGCTATACTTTTCAGTCACTACTAGCAAATCTTGTTTTAGCCACTGGCTGGCCATGGAAATAGCTGTCTGCAAATAACCGCCAGGATTGTTGCGCAGATCCAAAATTATTCCAGCAGGATCATTGATTAAAACTTCTCCAATTGCCTGATTAAACAAAATACCAGTATCATCAGCAAAATTGCTTATTTTTATAACATAAATATTATCATCTCTTAATTCAGACTCAACGCTCTTAACAATAATTACTCCTCTTGTAATAGTAATATCCAAAGGAGCTTCCTTATGCTCGCGCATAACTGTAAGTACTACGTCAGTATTTTTTGGACCTCTGATTTTTCTAACAGCATCCATTACTGTCATGCCATAAGTCAATTCATTATCAATCTTAATAACCTTGTCGCCTGCCATTAAGCCTGCTTTCCCAGCCGGCATTCCTTCTAAAGGAGCGATAATAGTAATTATTTCATCTTTTATTCCAATCTCAGCCCCAATGCCTTCAAAAGTTCCGCTCAATTCAATCTGAAATTCTTTATTCATCTCTGGATCAAGAAAAATAGAATGCGGATCATTAGTAGACATAACTAAGCCCTTGAGCGCGCCATAAAAGAGCTGTTCATTAGTAAGCTCATCTTTGTCAACATACTCGTCTAGTATAAATCGCCATACTTCTAAGAATAAGCTAAAATCCAATTTATTACCAAATTCTTTCTGGCCTTGTTTTACAAAATCCTGGACTGGATCATCTGGCTCAATTTGAACAAATCTCTGTTCAGCAGTATAGCTGCCAAAAAGATAGGCAAAAATTATTATGATTGCTACAAAAACAGATAAGAAAATTAAGGTTACATACCTTAAACGTCCATGTCCTAACATGTATTTAAAATATTAATAATTATGTATTAAAATTATATCATAAAAATAATAGATAGAAAACTTATACTTGATATCTGATATAATTACTGATAAACTAAAATAAGCTTAATAAATCACTATGACCATTTTTACAATCATTTTATTAACAATCCTAACAGCCCTGGCTATTACTATTTTAGTAATAATACTTAAAAAACAAACTAATCAAGACCTTGGGGCTTTAACAGAAAGATTAAAAATTCTGGCCCAGCAAAACAGCGAACTAAGGCAAAGCATGGACCAAAAATTAGCTCAAACACATGAGGCAACACAGCAGCAGTTTGGCCAGACAACCAAGGTAATGCAGGAAATCACCAGCCAATCGGCTAAATATTTATCTGATGTAACAGACAAACTGACAAAATTAGACCAGACTAATAAACAGATTGTTGATTTTTCCTCTCAATTGCAAAATCTGCAGGATATTTTAAAAAATCCAAAGCAAAGAGGCATACTTGGAGAGTATTTTTTAGAAGAAACTTTAAAAAATGCCATGCCTCCAAACAGCTATCAAATGCAGTACCAATTTCATGATGGAAGCATTGTTGATGCTGTCATTTTTATTAAAGATAAAATCATTCCTGTTGATTCTAAATTTTCTTTGGAAAATTATGAAAAAATACTTAATGCCAAAGATGCTGAAACACGCATTAGATTAGAAAAAATATTTAAGCAAGATTTAAAAAACCGCATTGATGAAACTTCTAAATATATTAAGCCTGCAGAAAGAACCATGGACTTTGCCTTTATGTTTATTCCCTCTGAAGCCATATATTATGACCTGCTGGTAAACAAGATTGGAGCTATTCAGGCAAATACAAGGGATTTGATTGAATACGCATTTGCTGATAAAAAAGTAATCATTGTCTCCCCTACCACCTTTTTTGCATATCTTCAGGCTGTATTGCAAGGACTGCGCGCAATGCAAATTGAAGAAAGCGCAAAGCAGATCAGATTCGGAATTATGAAATTAAGCAAGCATATGAACAGTTATGACAATTTTCTGCAAAAATTAGGCAGCAGCATGTCAGTTTCTGTAAATCATTACAATACTGCCTACAAAGAATTTAAAAAAATTGACAAGGATGTGGCTAAGATTACTGACGGCAAGTCAGAAGTTGAGCCATTGTCCCTGGACAAGCCAAGCTTAGAATAATTTATGCTTCTAGATTCTGGAAAATTATCAAAAGATATTATTAAACTGCTTACATATTTTGATCTATTTGATTATCCTTTGACCAGCTGGGAAATCTGGCAGCTTCTTCCAGTTAAATGCAGCTATCATACAGCTCTGCAAGCCTTGGAAGAGCCAAATAAATGGCATGATGATCAAGGCTTTTATTATCTCCAAAATCATATTGCGACAAGGCAGCATAGGTATAATATTAGCGACAAAAAATTCAAAAGAGCTAAAAAAATTACCAGGCTATTTTCATTTTTGCCATGGATCAGGATGGTCTGTCTGGCAAATATTATTGGCCAGCATAATTTAAAAGACAAAGGCGATATTGACCTATTTATTATCACAAAACAAAACCGGATCTGGATTACTAGACAGTTCTGCGTCATGATTCTTAAAATATTGCGCTTAAGGCCGACTGCTAAAAGATTTGTCAATACTATCTGCCTCTCTTTTATGATAGACGATCATAATTTAAACTTAGAAAGCTTGATGCTTAATCAGGATGCTGATAACAGAGACAGATATTTTACCTATTGGCTCGCAGGAATTCAGCCACTATATGGTATTAATGCTTACAATGAATTAATTAAACAAAACCAATGGATTATTAGCTATCTGCCAAATTGGCAGCCAGCAAAACCCATCTATCGCAGAATTGTTAAAGATAAATCATTGAATGTTGTAGAAAAACTATTTGGATGGGCAGAACCATGGACAAAAAAATTCCAATACAAAGTTATGGATTTAAACATAAAAGAACAAATGAACAAATCAACCAATGTAGTGGTCAATGATCATGTGCTTAAACTTCATGTAAAAGACGGACGTGAAAAATATTATCAAGAATATTTAAATAATTTAAATTATGGATAGGATTATAAGGATAGGAATCTATTTATTAGCCTTTACCCTGCCTATTCAGACCAGGTATATCTTTTTTTCAGGCCAGCTTAATAACAACGCATGGGATTTTGGAACTATTAGCCTTTATGGCACTGATATTTTAATTATCATCCTTCTTATTTTAACCTTGATTAAATATCCAATCAATAAATCCTACAAAACATATTACTATCTCATGCTAGGAATATTTTTGTTTAGCTTGATTTCAATTACCACTGCTTTTGACAAAGGATTGGCCGCGTTTGCCATGATTAAATTAATCATGGGCATGTCAATTTTCTGGATTATTATACATAACAAATTTGACAAGCTAAAACTCTGGGTAAGTTTTTTGCTTGGAGCCATGATACATGCAGGAATTGGAATCTGGCAGTTTCTAACGCAAAGCGCTTTTGCTAATAAATGGCTTGGAATGGCATGGCATAGCGCGCAAGAGCTTGGAACAAGCGTGGTTGAAACTATTGGCGCTGACGGATTATGGGAACGCTGGCTGCGCGCCTATGGCGGATTAGACCATCCTAATATTTTAGGAGGCTTTTTAGCCATAAGCCTATTAATAATCTTAACATTAAGCATTAAGCTTAAAAATAAATCATATATTATATTCTTTTACATAATAACAGCAATAATTACAGCAGGATTATTCTTCAGCTTTTCCAGAACTGCCTGGCTGGCATTAATTATTGGCATAATCGTGATAATAATACAGCATAGAAAACAATTTAAAGATTTAATCATACCTCTTGCAATTATTATACTAACCGCAGGCGTTCTTTTAAGCCAATATCATTATATTGCTACATCGCGTTTTGGCGACCAGCATCGTTTAGAAGTAAAATCAATTGATGAGCGCATCAGCTATATAAAAAATGCCAAAGAATTGATTAAAAATCATCCATTAACAGGCGTTGGAATAGGCAATTACGGCTTGGCTGTTAATAAAGAAATAGATGACAGGCAAGTAAGCTATTGGTATCAGCCGGTTCATAATGTTTTCTTGTTAATCTGGGCAGAAGTTGGAATTATTTCTTTGCTATTTTACTTAGTTCTGTTCATATATTTAATAACTCAAACAATAAAAAAACATTGCACTAGCCTAAGCTTTTCTCTATTATCTGCTTTTTTTGTAATTATGATGTTTGACCACTGGCTTTGGAGCCTGCATTTTGGACAGCTTTTGCTTTGGATAATACTAGCCATGGTTGTTTGCAAAAAAAACTAACTTTGACTTTTTGCGCTATTTTACATAAACTTAAGATATAATATGTTAAATAATGAAAAAACAATGGAAAAAATAGTTTCTTTGTGCAAGCGAAGAGGATTTATATTCCCTGGATCAAAAATCCATGGAGGATTAGCCAATGCATGGGATTATGGTCCATTAGGAATTGAGCTAAAAAACAATATTATCCAAGAATGGTGGAAGCGCTATGTTCATGACCGTGAAGACATGGTCGGAATAGACGCTAATTTAATCATGAGCTCCAAAGTATGGGAAGCTAGCGGACATTTAAAAGAATTTTCTGATCCATTAATTGAATGCAAGTCGTGCCATGCCAGATTTAAAGCTGACGAGAATATTAAAACATGCCCTGAATGCGGAAAAAAAGAATTCACGCAGGCAAAACAGTTTAACTTAATGCTTAAAACTTTCTTAGGCCCAGTAGAAAGCAAAGATAACATAGTTTACTTTAGGCCAGAAACAGCACAAGGCATTTTTGTTAATTTTAAAAATATTATAGACACTAGCCGCAAAAAAATTCCTTTTGGAATTGCGCAAATAGGCAAAGCTTTTAGAAATGAGATAACCCCAGGTAATTTTATCTTTCGCACAAGGGAATTTGAACAAATGGAAATTGAATATTTTGTTAAGGAAGAAGATTGGAAAAAATATTTTGATGATTGGCTAAAAGAAATGCGCATATGGATAGCTGATTTGGGAATTGATAAGGAAGAAATAAAAGAAATTGACGTGCCAGACAATGAAAGAGCTCATTATTCTAAAAAAACAATTGATTTTGAATACAAATTTCCTTTTGGACAAAAAGAATTATACGGCTTAGCCTATAGGACTGATTTTGATTTAAAAAGCCATAAATTAGATTACACTGATGAAAAAGGAAACAAATTTATACCCCATGTGATAGAACCGTCCTTAGGAGTTGACAGAACAGTTTTAGCAGTGCTCTGCTCCAGCTATGCTGAAGAAAAGGTTGATAAAGAAACAAGGATAGTCTTAAAAATGCCTGCATGGCTGGCTCCAGTTAAAATAGCTGTCTTTCCATTATTAAAAAACAAGCCAGAACTTGTTAAAAAAGCAAAGGAAATCTTTGATAATTTAAAAACAAAATACGTATGCGAATTTGATGACAATGGCAATGTAGGAAAACGATATAGAAGGCAGGATGAGATTGGCACTCCTTACTGTATTACAGTTGACTTTGACAGTCTGGAAAAAAATACCGCCACTGTCCGGGACAGGGATACTATGAAGCAGGAGTTAATTAAGATTGATGAGCTGGATAGTTATTTTACAAAAAAATTGCAAAAAAAATAGGGAGCATTATGTTATACTCCCTATGGAATTATTTGATTAATAGAACGGCTAATTCACCTTCATCTTCATCTTCATCGACTGATTTAGGTCGAATAATGAAAAATATTTTTTTAGAAATTTTTCCATCATTTTTTTTATAACCCCTAATATTAATTGCATTAATCTCATCCTTTAGAGATCTAAAGGAATCATATTCCGCAGGCAAAGATTTTTGGCATATCTCGTACCAACCCAAATCTTTATTGGTTTCTATAGAAGTAATTTTTATGATAATTTTTAAATTATCAGGGGCATAAACAGGAAAGCTTTTTTTTACAACATAGTCGCCAACTGGTAATTCAGTTAAGCTCGGCAACTGGCTGCCAAGAATAGCAGAAACTGCATGAAAAATTCCTTTTTCCAGACCTTTCTTCTTGCCGATCTCAATAAGATCATCATAGCTTTCCCCGTTATACCACATTTCCCTGCATTCATCATAACCTTCTTTGATTATTTGAGAATAACTTTTATTCTTGTATTCTTCTCGCTTATAATCGCCATAACACATATCACGTATTTCTGCGTAACCTTTTCCATAATATGCTGTTTTCTTACAATTGCCCCATCCCATATTAAAAATTTCATCATGGGTTTTGTCGCCATACCGCTTTTTTTTGCAATTAATAGCCCCCCCTTCTAGCCACTGGTGTCTCATTCTATTCAACCATGAAATAAAAACAAAAACTCCAATAGCAAAGAGAAAAAAAGAAATAAGAAATAAGATATCGATATATTGATTATATTGATTAAACTCTAGACTTATACAATCAATAACCGCCAATGTTGCTAAAGCTGTTCCAAAAACCAAGCAAAGAATTGCTAAAATCAAATTCACAGTTTTCATGATTTTCATGATAAACTCCTTATAAAAGTTAAACAAAATTAATTTTCAAAAAACAATTCTAATACTATATCATATTTATAGACTTCTGTCAACTATAATTTTAAAAAATAATAATATTTTACTTAATATTAAACAAATAAATGTATAAAAAAACAAAGCTATCTAATGGCTTAAACCTAATTACTGCCCCTATAATTGGCGCTAAAACAACAACAGTGCTGGTAATATTTGCTACTGGCTCTAAACATGAAACCAAAGCTAATAATGGCATTTCTCATTTTTTAGAACATATGTTTTTCAAGGGTACGACTAAGAGGCCTACTACTATGGATATTTCTGGCGATCTAGATAAAGTAGGGGCTGAATTCAATGCTTTTACTTCCAAGGAATATACTGGATACTGGGTCAAGTCAGCGAGCAAGCAGCTGCCATTAGCCTTAGACGTTGTAAGTGATATGCTTTTAAATTCTAAATTTGATATAGAAGAAATTAATAGGGAAAAGGGCGTAATTACTGAAGAGATTAATATGTATTTAGATAACCCTCGCGCATATATTGAAGAATTATTTGAAAATTGCCTTTATGGCAATCAGCCTGCTGGATGGCAGGTTCTTGGACCTAAAGAAAATATTAAAAAATTCAATAGAAAAGATTTTCTTGATTATTTTAAATCACAATACGGAAGTAATTCTGTTTATGTAGTCATAGCCGGCAAGGTTCCAAACAATATCAAGGCTTTGATTAATAAATATTTTAAAAAATTAAAGCCAAATAAATATCAAAAAAAGATTATTACAAAAGAAAAACAAACTAAACCAAGGATTAATCTGCATTACAAAAAAACAGATCAAGCCCATCTCTTTCTTGGCGTAAGAGCATTTCCATATAGGCACAAAAACGAACAGATAACTAAAGCTTTAGCTGTGATTCTAGGAGGCTCTATGAGCTCAAGGCTTTTTACACAGTTGCGTGAAAGAAGCGGACTCTGCTATTATGTCCATACTGGCTATGAGCGCTTTACTGACACAGGATATTTAGCAACACAGGCAGGCGTGCCTGTTAATAAATTAGATTTGGCTATTAAAATTATAATGGCTGAATATGAGAAGATAAAAAAGCAAGGAGTTGGAGAAGAAGAGTTAAATAAAATTAAGCAATTGATTGAAGGCCGAACTGCTTTGCAATTAGAAGCTTCTGATAGCATGGCTCAATGGTATGCTTTGCAGGCAGCTGTTCTGCATCAGCAAAAAAATCCTAAAAAAATCATTGCTCCTTATCAAATGGTTGAACAAATTAAGAAAATTACTCCTGGCCAGATACAAAAAATAGCTAAAACAATTTTTACAAATTCAAAATTAAATTTAGCCATAATCGGACCATACAAAGACGCAAGCAAATTTAAAAAGATTCTTAAATTTTAAATATTTAAACTAAACATATGGCAAAAATTTCTCAAGCCAATCTTAATTTAGTAAGCGAGTCTCTATACCGCCTGCCAGAGCAGATTGACGATGTTTTAAAACAATCTAAATCATTCAAACTTCCAAAAAGATACAAAAATGTTAACAAAATAGTAGTCAGCGGCATGGGAGGATCTAATTTAGGAGCCAGAATTGCGGCATCTATATTTGATCAAAGCCTAAAATTTCCAATTATTATTAACCCAAGCTATGAAGTCCCGCTCTATGTAGACAAAAATACATTATTCATAGCATCTTCTTTTTCTGGAAATACTGAAGAAGTGCTCAGCGCGTACAAAGAAGCTAAAAAACATAAGGCTAAAATTGCTGTAATTACTTCTCAAAACAAAAATAACAAATTAATGGATATGGCTAAGCGCGATAAGACGCCAAGTTTTGCGTTTAATCCTCAAGCTAATCCTTCTAACCAGCCAAGATTAAGCCTTGGCTATGCTATTTTTGCCCTTGCCATAGTTATGCAAAAAGCAGGAGCTTTGAAAATAAATTTAAACTCTATTAAAAACGCGAATAGCAAGCTAAAAACATGGGGAAGCAGGCTTACTCCTAATAAGTCTAACAATGCTGCCAGCAAATTAGCTGATAAGCTTCATCATAAAAATATTATAATAGTCACTGGAGAATTTTTAGAAGGCAATGCCCATGCTTTGCGCAATCAATTCTGTGAAAATAGCAAAAACTTTGCTGATTATCTAACTCTGCCTGATATGAACCATTATGCAATGGAAGGCTTGGACAAACCCTCGGGCAGTAATTTAATATTTTTGTTTTTTGACTCAAATCTTTACAGTCCCAGAGTGCAAAAAAGAAACAGTTTAACCAAAGAGGTTGTTAGAAGAAACAAAATTAAATTAATTAATCATAAATTAAACGGCAGAACCAAATTAGAACAATCTTTAGAAATGCTGCAGCTTGGTTCCTGGGTCACTCTTTATTTGGCTGAGCTTAATAACGCAGATCCAATGAAAATACCTTGGGTAGACTGGTTTAAAAAACAGCTGAAATAGTATGCGATACAAATTATGCAGCTTAATAATCCTGTGTTTTCTGGGCGCAGGATTTTTTGCATCTGCTCAAGAACCTGCTAAATTGCTAATCAGCCAGATACAAATTACTGGCGGAGAAGGTTTGACCACAAATGATTTTGTAAAAATATACAATCCTAATGATTTTGACGCAGATCTGCAAGGCTATCGTTTGGTAAAAAGAACCAAAACAGGCATTAGCGATACTAGTATTAAATCATGGTCTAATGAAACTCTTATTCCTGCTAAAAGCTATCATATCTGGGCTAATAGCAAAGATGGTTTTGCTGAAAGCATTGAAGCTGGCTCCTCTACTACCCAAACTATTTCTGCTGACAATGGCATTGCCATTAGATTTGGCC
Source organism: bacterium (assembly GCA_043813955.1). GTDB lineage: Bacteria > Patescibacteriota > Patescibacteriia > Patescibacteriales > Patescibacteriaceae > JBDRKN01. Next base: position 16,933 of record JBDRKN010000014.1, read on the forward strand.
CAGAAGACGAAGGGCAGATAATTGACAGCCTTGGATGGGGTGAATGCGAGAATGAATTTGTTGAAGCAAGTGTTTTCCCTATTAACCCAGAAGCTAATCAAATTTTAACAAGACGAGATAATATAGATACTGATAATAATGCGTCTGATTTTGCTTTGCTGAAAGATGAAGCTGAGCAAGAAATTATTAAAGAGACTCCTGCGCCATCTTATGGAGGTACTCCTGCTCAAAACGAAGAAGAAATTGAAGAAGAGGAAATTGAGCAAGAGCCTGAAACATTAATCCAGCCTAAAATAGACAAAATATATATTTCAGAAATATTGCCCAATCCATTAGGAATTGACCAGCCTGATTGTCTTGCCTGCGGCGAATTTATTGAGCTATACAATGCAGGAGAAGAGCCTGTTGACCTAAAGGGCTGGCAAATCAAAGCTGATCAGCAGCAAATATTTACTATTAATCATTTTTTGCCATTATACCCTAACGATCGCCTTATTTTCTACAGATATCAGACTGGATTGATTTTAAAAAACAAGAGCGGAGAGCTAAGGCTTTACATGCCTGATAATAGCAAAGCTAAACAGTTGATAAAATACAAAGATGCCTTGGAAAATACCAGCTATAATTTAATGCCAGACCTTAAAACATGGCAGTGGAGCAAATTAATTTCTCCTAGCAAAGATAATACTGTAAATTACCAGCCAATAGCTGAATTCTACGCTCCTGATACTTCAGAAGTTAATGAAAAAATAATCTTTGATGCCTCAGACTCTTATGACCAGGACAATGATGTTATGAGTTTTAGCTGGGATTTTGGCGATGAAAATAATAGCAATGAAAAAAATCCTACTCATATTTTTACTCAGCCAGGCAAGTATACTGTATATCTAACAGTTGATGACAAAATTAACCAATCTGCTAAAAAACAAACTATTGAAATCAAGGGTGAGGAGCTGATTAAAAAAGAAAATATTGCAGAGCCGACTCAAAATCTAGAAGAACCTGCCCCTCCTGTTATTAGTGATAATAGGTTAAGAGTCAAAGGCGTTGTGATTGCTTTGCCAGGCGTTTTTGGCATTCAATTCTTCTATATCCTGCCTATGCAGGAACAAGGAACTTTAGAAAATTCAGCTATCCAAATTTATAGTTATAATAAAACATTTCCTGCTCTAGCTATTGGCGATTATATTGAAGTTGCCGGAGAGCTTTCAGATATTCAAACAGAAACAAGGATTAAAATTAAACAAGCTAATGATATTCAAATTTTAGAGCATGATTATATTGTCATAGAAAGAGAAATAAGCTGCGATCAGATTAATGAACACATGATTGGACAGTTAGTCTCAGTAATGGGCAAGGTTATTGACAAGCAGGGTTCTAATGTTTTTTTGTATGACGGAAGCGCTGAAGCTGTTATTTATCTTAACAAAGGAGCTAATATTAATACTTTAAACTTAAATGAGAGCTTTAAGATTATAGGGTTGGTTAGACAGACAAAAACAGGCATTAAAATAATGCCTCGATCTATGGATGATATCATTCCCTTGAATTTAAATGAGCCTGAACCAGAAATTCTAGGAGAAAAAGTTGTTGAAAATCAATCAGATACTATTTTCATACCTTCAAGGGATAATAAGCAAAAACTGATGGAGTATTTATTAATCATAGCCGGAGCTGTAATTATTGGACTATTAATCTATACGATAAAACTGCAGAAAAAAAGGCCTTGACATTATTCTTTATCTATATTTAAATTATATACAAATCATTCTTTGTTCATTTTAAGGAGGAAATAGTAATGAGTTCTAATATAAAGTGCAAATGCCCTGAGAAAAGGAAAACTACTAATAATCAAATAAGGGCTATCGAGCGTAAAGAAAAAAATAAGCTCAAAAATATAAATGAGCTTGAAGAAGAAGCTGAAAATCTCAACATAACAGTTGTTGAATTAAAAAGCCGCAAAATGAAAGAGTGTAAAGATTCTGTAAATGAATATTCTAAAAATTCAAAATGGATTCTTTGACATCTAGCATAAAGAACAGAATTAATTCTGTTCTTTTTTTTGTATACAAAAAACGCCATTACTCTGGCGACGACCTACTTTTCCAGGGTTAAAACCCAAGTATCATCGGAGCTGGAGGGCTTAACTTCTGAGTTCGAGATGGGATCAGGTGTACCCCCTCCGCTAGTGCCACCAGAGTGATGGCGTCTTTTATTATCTTCTAAACAAATTTTAAAAACAAGAGCGTGGGAAAATCAAATGGTTTATTAGTACTCCTCAGCTAAACACGTTACCGCGCTTACACTTAGAGCCTATCAAGGTCATCATCTCTGACCAACCTATGAAATCTAATCTTGAAGACGGCTTCACGCTTATATGCTTTCAGCGTTTATCCAAACCGAAGGTAGCTACCCAGCAATGCCCCTGGTAGGACAACTGGTACACTAGAGCTTCGTACTTTTCGATCCTCTCGTACTAGAAAAGTATCTTCTCAAATTTCCACGACCATAGTGGATAGGAGACCGACCTGTCTTACGACGGTCTGAACCCAGCTCGCGTGCCGCTTTAATGGGCGAACAGCCCAACCCTTGGGAGCTTCTCCACCCCCAGGATGCGACGAGCCGACATCGAGGTGCCGAACCGCGCCGTCGCTATGGACGCTCGGGCGCGACTAGCCTGTTATCCCCGGAGTAACTTTTATCCGATGAGCTTCCGCCGTCCTATATCGAACGGTCGGATCACTAAGCTCCGCTTTCGCGACTGCTTGACTGGTAGGTCTCGCAGTAAAGCTGGCTTGTGCCTTTACACTATCTCCCGAATTTCCATCTCGGGATAGCCAACCTTTGTAGGCGCCTCCGTTACTTTTTAGGAGGCATCCGCCCCAGACAAACTACCCACCAGACACTGTCCCCTGACCTGATTCAAGGCCTAGGGTTAGAATTAAAAATATACAAGGGTGGTATCTCACTGATGTCCCGACGTAAAGTCGGGACTCCCACCTATACTGAACATGTATACCCCTAATTCAATGTCAAGCTATAGTAAAGCTTCACGGGGTCTTTTCGTCCAACTGTGGTTAACGAGCATCTTTACTCGTCTTGCAATTTCGCCGGGTCCTTCGTTGAGACAGTGCCCAAATCGTTACGTCATTCGTGCAGGTCGGAACTTACCCGACAAGGAATTTCGCTACCTTAGGACAATTATAGTTATCGCCGGCGTTCATCCGCGCTTTGGTTCAAAGCTTCTCCACCCGAAGGCGGATAACCTCTCCCCTTAACGTTCGGACACTGGCCAGACGTCACCCCCTATACATCCTCTTACGAGTTAGCAGAGAGCTGTGTTTTTGATAAACAGTCCCTTGGGCTCTTTAGCTGCGGCCCCGCTAATGCGGGGCAGGCCTTATTGCGAACTTACGGCCGCTATTTTGCCGAGTTCCTTAACGAAGGTTCTCCCGTACACCTGAGGCTTCTCGCCTCGCCTACCTGTGTCGGTTTACGGTACGGATACTTATAATTTAACCCTAGAGGTTTTTCTTGGTAATTCCATCGCCTGAATTGGCTTGGCCAAAGGCCTTGCCTCCTGACAACCTCTTGAAATTAATGATCCGGATTTACCTAGATCATTTCTCAAGGCCATCAACGCACATACCATAAATACGCTCAAACCTCGGAACTACGTCCCCCCATCGGGAATTATAAGCAGTGCTGGAATATTAACCAGCTCATCCATCGGCTACGCCCGCACTACACGAGCCTCGCCTTAGGTCCGACTAACCCTGGGTCGATTTGCGTTGCCCAGGAAACCTTAGGTTTTCGGTGGGCAGGGTTTTCACCTGCCTTTTTGCTACTTATGCCAACATTCTCTCTTCTATACGCTCCACCGTGCCTTGCGATTCGGCTTCAACGCGCATAGAATGCTCCTCTACCACTCCGCCCGAGGGC
>JBDRKN010000015.1:0-22996 GCA_043813955.1 bacterium
TTTATAGACAAATTAGCTGCTGGAATATACAGCTTTTTGCCTCTTGGTTTGCGCGTGCATAACAAGATTTGCAACATAATCAGGCAGGAAATGGATATAATAGGAGGCCAGGAAATTCTCATGCCAGCATTAACTCCTAAGAAAATTTGGCAGGCTACTGATAGGTGGGATAACTTTGACGCTTTGTTTAAATTAGAAGGAAGCAATGGAAAAGAGTATGCCCTTGGAGCTACGCATGAGGAAGTGGTTACTCCATTGACTAAGAAATTTGTTTTTTCCTACAATGATTTGTCTGTTGCTATTTATCAAATTCAGACAAAGTTTAGAAATGAGCCCAGAGCCAAAGCAGGCTTAATCAGGGGAAGGGAATTTTCAATGAAAGATTTGTATTCCTTTCATGCTGACGAAGAGGCTTTAAATAAATATTACAAAATTGTTCAAAAATCGTATTTTAAAATATTTGAACGCTGTGGTTTGTTAAATATTACTTATTTAACTTATGCTACTGGAGGAGCTTTTTCCAAGTATTCGCATGAATTTCAAACTTTGTGCGAAGCAGGAGAAGATACTATTCATATCTGCGATCAGTGCAAAGTTGCTGTTAATCAGGAGATAATAGAAGATCATCCTAATTGTCCTGGCTGTAAAAATAGCAAACTGCATAAAGCTAAAGCTATTGAAGTTGGAAATATATTCAAGCTTGGCAATCGTTTTTCCAAGCCTTTTGACTTTAAATATACTGATGAAAAAGGAAAAGAGCATGATGTGATTATGGGATGCTATGGATTGGGCCCAAGTAGATTAATGGCTGCTATTGTTGAGGTTTTTCATGATGAGAGAGGGATTATTTGGCCAGAACAAGTGGCTCCGTATAGAGTTCATTTATTATCATTTAAGCAGGATAAAAAAGCAGAAAAAGCATATAATGAATTGCTTGCCAATGATGTTGAAGTATTATATGATGACAGGGATATACATCCTGGGGAAAAGCTTGCAGAAGCTGATTTAATAGGCTGTCCATATAGATTAGTAGTATCTGAAGCGTCTTTAGGAAGGGGCGGAATTGAATTAAAATTAAGGAGCGAAGACAAAACTCAAATAATTAAATTAAACAAAATTGTTGATTATTTTAAGAAGTAAGACATGTTTAATAGATTCTTGGGCAAATTCAGTAAGGACCTGGGGGTTGATTTAGGCACGTCCAGCACTTTAGTATACACGCCTGACAAAGGCATTGTAATCAACGAACCGTCTGTTGTCGCAGTTAATATTAGGACTGACGAAGTTTTAGCTATTGGAGAAGAGGCTAAGAAAATGATTGGCAAGACTCCTTCTCATATTAATGCCATAAAGCCGCTGCATGAGGGCGTTATTTCTGATTTTGAGGTTACTGAAAAGATGCTCAAGTACTTTATAGACAAAGTGCATAGTGAAAACTTTACCTTGACTCCCAGGCCCCGCGTGGTTATAGGGATTCCTTTGGATATTACTGAAGTTGAAAAAAAAGCTGTTGAAGATGCCGCGAAGTCAGCTGGAGCCCGCCAGGTTTATTTAATAGAAGAGCCAATGGCTGCGGCTATTGGAGTCAGATTGCCTGTAACAGAGGCTGCCGCAACCATGATTGTGGATATTGGAGGCGGGACAACTGATATAGCCGTTATATCCCTATGTGGATGCGTTAATTGGAAAAATTTGCGCGTGGCTGGGAATACTTTAAATAATGATATTATTAGATATGTTCGCGAAGAGTTTAATATTTTAATTGGCGAACAGCTGGCAGAGAAGATAAAGATTAAGATTGGATCAGCAATTCATTTGAAAGAAAGCTTGGAGATGGATTTGCGGGGCAGGGATTTAATCACAGGATTGCCCAAGGAAATCAAGATCAATGACAGCCAGATCAGGGAGGCTATGTCAGAAAGCATTATGCAGATTATTGATAATATTAAGATTATTTTAGAAACTACGCCTCCTGAATTAGTATCTGATATTTATGAATTTGGCATTATTTTGACTGGCGGAGGAGCTTTGTTAAGAGGGATTGACCAGGAAATTGCCCATGCAACTAAAATACCTGTTAAGGTAGCAGACGATCCTGTAACATGCGTAGTGAGAGGCACAGGCATTCTGTTAGCAGATGATGAACTTTTAGAAAAGGTTGTTTTGCCAAGCACTAAGGAATTATAATATGAAGCAGGATTCTAAGCGCAACAAAATTTTTATCTTATCAATAGTTTTAGTGCTACTTCTTTTTTTTCATGCAATTGGGCTCTTAAGTCCTGTTGAGAATAGCATAATAGGGCTGTTTAAGCCAGCAGCTAATTTGTCATATACTGCTGGAAGCAATTTAAGCCAAACCTATGACCAGATAACCAGCAAAAAGGATTTGAGGCAATTACTCGAGGACAAGGCAGGGGAAAACAAGCAGCTTATTTTAGAAAATGCGCAGCTGCAGTATATTAAAGATGAAAATGAAACTTTGCGCCAATATCTTAATTTTTTTAACAAGACCTCATTTAATTATACACTAGCGCATGTAATCATGGAGCAGCCTGTGATTAACAATCCGGATGAGCATAACAAGATTATGATTGACAAGGGCAGCAGCGAAGGCTTGAGTAGAGGATTGCTGGCCATAGATCAATCAGGCATGATTATAGGACGCGTGTCAGATGTGAATAAGTATAAGGCAGAGATTTCCTTAATCACAAGCCCAGACTGCGGTTTTGCTGTTTCTGTCCAGCATGCTGGAAATGTTATGGGAATTGCCCAGGGTGATTCTGGGCTTACAGTTAAAATTAATTTTATTCCTCAAGCAGAGGCCGTCACAGTAGGCGATACAGTAGTTACTTCAGGATTGGAAGAAAATTTGCCCAAAGGAATGATTTTAGGCAAAGTTAGCCAGATTAACAAAGAGAGCAATGAATTATGGCAAAATGCTATTATAGATCCATTAGCTGATCTTGATAATCTATTAATTGTATCAGTGCTCTTGTCGCAGACAATTGTTGAAGCTGATTATGTATATTAGAATTATATTCAATTTGCTATTAATCTTTTTAATGGTCATTATACAGCAGGCTTTTATTCATGCCTTGCCGTTAGGTTTTAATTATTTAAACTTAGTTTTAATAACCCTTGTTTTTATTTTAATATTATTTAATTTGAATTTAAGCTTGATGTGGTGGCTTGCATCTGCCTGGCTGCTTGATTTATTTTCTTTTTATCCATTTGGATCTCATTTATTAGTTTTTGGAATTATCTTGTTAATAATATACTGGCTATTGATTAATTTCTTTACCAATCGTTCTCTTTATTCTTTCCTTATCTTAATTATTATAGCTACGATTATGTATGATTTTGGAATGTATTTTGCAAATTATTTGTTTTCATCAGAGATTGGCATAGAAATGAAAGCTGGCTGGTGGATTATTGAATTAAAGCATTTAATATTTAATTCTGGCTTAACCATTGTATTCTTTTATGCCTTGAATTTCATAAGCCATCAATTTAAGCCTGTGTTTTTAAGCAAAAAATAATATGCTATTTAAAAAGAAAAAAAAGACATATGATCCGTTTCTTATCCAGTCTGGACGCTATGCTTCAAAAAAATCAGCCCATCGATATAATTTGGAATGGAGCGATGAAGCTGCGGCAGGCATTACAAGCAAGGCTAAGCTTGGACGCGGTTTTAATTTAAGAAGATTATTTAAATTTAAGCTCTTGTTTATTATATTCTTTATCATTCTCATATCGCGGATTTCTTGGCTTCAGGTAGTTAATGGAGCATATTACAGGCAGCTGTCTGAAAACAACCGCATTCGCTTAGAAAGAATTGAGGCTAGGCGAGGCATTATTTATGATACTAATATGCGCCCTATGGTCAATAATGTGGCAAATTGGCTTCTCTATTTTATACCAGCGGATTTGCCCAAGGACAAGACAGAAAAGAAAGAGCTTGTAAGCAGAGTGAGCTATCTGCTTGGCAATATGAGCGCAGCTGAAATAAATAATATAATTAAAGAAATTAAAGAATATTCTTTTGAGTCATATCAGCCCTTGTTCATTACAGACCATATTGATTATGAGCGCGCTATGCTTCTTTATCTTGAAACAGCTAATATGCCTGGAGTGGTTTTGACTAGCCAAAATATGCGAGAATATGATTTGGTTTCTCTTTCCTTGTCGCATATTCTGGGGTATACAGGAATGGTTAACAAGGAAGAGCTTGATAGCTTGGGCCAGGATTATTCTCCAATTGACTATGTAGGCAAGACAGGGCTTGAGTATTTTTGGGAAAGCGAGTTAAGAGGCCTTAATGGCCAAAAGCAGATTGAGGTTGACGCAATTGGCAAGGAAAAGAAGATTATTAGCCAGACAAAGGTAGATGACGGACATAATCTAGTTTTGTCCATTGACAGCCAAGTGCAGGCCAAGCTAGAGGAGATTTTAAAAGATCATATGGACAAGCTTAATCTATCCAAGGCCGTAGCTATTGTTATGAATCCTAATAATGGCGAGATTATTTCTTTAATTAATCTGCCTAGTTTTAATAATAATCTCTTTGCCAGCAAAATGAGTCAGGAAGAATACAGTATTTTAGCTGAACATCCTGATCAGCCGTTATTTATGCGCGCAGTGAGCGGCGAATATCCTTCTGGCTCGACAATTAAGCCAGTTATTTTGTCAGCAGCTTTAGAAGAAGGCATAGTAAATCAATATACTGCTTTTTTAAGCGTAGGAGGCATTAAAATAGGAAGCTGGTTCTTTCCTGACTGGAAAGCTGGAGGACATGGTTTGACTGACGCTCGGAAAGCAATATCTGAATCAGTTAATACCTATTTTTACCACATAGGAGGGGGCTATAATGATTTTCAGGGCCTGGGCATTGAAAAAATGGTCCAGTATTTTAAGCTATTTGGATTAGGAAGCCAGACAGGCATTGATTTATCAGGAGAAGCAGACGGTTTTTTGCCAAGCAAGGATTGGAAAAAGAAAACTAAGAACGAACCTTGGTACATAGGCGATACTTACCACATTGCCATTGGCCAGGGTGATTTGTTAGTCACGCCTCTGCAGATAGCATATTTTACAAGTTTTTTTGCCAATAAGGGCTCTTTGTACAGGCCACATTTGGTCAAGAATGTTTTAACAAGCGATGACAAGCTGATTACAGAAATTGACACTACGCCTGTTAAGACCGGATTTATAGAATCTAAGCATATTAATGTTGTTAGGGAGGGCATGCGACAGGCAGTCACTTCAGGAAGCGCTGTGCGCTTAAATTCTTTGCCTGTGGAAGTAGCTGGCAAGACTGGCACAGCTCAATGGTCTACAAAATATGATCCTCATGCCTGGTTTACTGGATTTGCCCCTTATGACAATCCTGAAATAGTCATTACTATCTTAATTGAACAGGGAGGAGACGGCAGCAGAGTCGCCGTCCCTATTGTAGAGCAGTTTTTGTATTGGTATTTTACTAAATAATATAATTTATTAAACAATCATATCCAGAGCTATCTGGATTTTTCTTTTATTTTAAATAATTTTTATGCCCTTAGCACTCTCTTGACACGACTGCTAAATAAATATATAATGTATAGGAGTTTAAATTTTTTTATGAACAACAGGCAAAAACTCATACTAACTACTTTATTAAAGAACCATATTGAGACAGGAATGCCTGTGAGCTCTGGCACAATTGCGAGGGAATCAGAGCTTGATGTTTCTACTGCAACCGTGAGAAGCGAAATGGCATGCTTGGAAGAAGATGGATATATTATTCAGCCGCATACTTCTGCGGGAAGAATTCCGACAAGAATCGCTTATGAATGGCTGATTAGCAATCTTGAGAACAGGGAAATTAACAAGAAAGATGCCATGGAATTGGAAGTTAAATTAAATAATTTAGACGAATTTGACATAAAGCAGACAGCCAAAGAGCTTGCAAAAAAATCAGGTTTAGCGGTTTTTTGGGCTTCTGATCATAATAATCTGTATTATACAGGAATTTCTAATTTATTGCAGCAGCCAGAATTTGCTCATGATAGATTATTAGGCGATATCTCAGAAATGATAGACAGCTTGGATGAGATAATTAATGAAGTGTTTGACAAAGTCCAGATAGGGCCTCAGATAATGTTTGGAGATGATAATCCATTTGGGAATTTTTGCGGAGCTGTTGTTACCAAGTATAGGCTTGGAAATGAACAGGGTGTTATTGGAATTTTTGGCCCATTAAGAATGGACTATGGAAAAGGGATGCAATTAATTAAATTTTTGCAAAAAAAATTAAATAATAATTATGGCGACTAAATACAAGGAGTTGGAAAATAAATACAAGCGAGCATTAGCTGATTACCAAAATTTAATCAAGCAAAATGATAAGGAAAAAGAAGAGTTTGCAAAATATGCCAACCAGGCATTAATACATGATATTATTCCAGTTTATGACCATTTAAAAATGTCTCTAGCTCATTCTGATAATAATAGCTGGGTTCAAGGCGTTAAGCATGTGCTTAAGCAGTTTAAGCAAGTGCTTGCTTCTAATAATGTAAAGGAAGTGCAGACAGTTGAAGAGCATTTTGATCCAAACACTATGGAGGCAGTTGAAAAAATAGCGACTAATGAAAAGAATAAGGATAACATAGTGGCTAAGGAATTAAAATCAGGATACACTATGCATGAAAGAACCATAATTCCAGCCCAAGTGGCTGTTTATGAATACAATAAATAATTTAAAACAATGTTTAAAAAATTTAACAACCAAGGCTATGCTGCTTTAATCGGTCTATTAATCGTTCTAGTCATTATTATCGTTCTTTTCGTGATTAAGAGAAACACGATTAATGAAGGAATTATATCTTCTAATAAGCAGTATGAGGGAGATATTAGTGTTCAATTAGACCAATTGGAGAAGACTATTGAAGAGTCTAACCAGGATGTTGAAAAAATGTTAGAATAATAAATAATAAAATAATATGCCAAAAATTTTAGGAATTGATTTAGGCACTACTAATTGTGCCGTGGCCGTTATGGAGGGAGGCCTGCCAAGAATTTTAGAAAATAAGGAGGGCAACCGCACTACTCCATCTATTGTAGCAATATCAAAGAATAATGAGCGCTTAGTGGGCCAGACAGCCAAGCGCCAAGCTGTTACTAATCCAGAAAATACTGTTTTTGCGGTTAAGAGATTAATAGGGCGCAAGTTTAATGACTCTGAAGTTCAGGAAGATATTAAGATTTCTACTTTTAAGATTGCGCAGGCAGGCGATGGAATTAAAATTAAAATGGGCGATAAGGAATATTCCCCTGAAGAGATTTCAGCAATGATATTATCTAAGCTCAAAACTGACGCTGAAGCCAAGCTTGGAGAAAAGATTATAGAGGCTATTATTACTGTGCCAGCCTATTTTAATGATTCGCAGCGCCAGGCCACCAAGGATGCCGGACGTATTGCAGGGCTTGATGTTAAGCGCATTATTAATGAGCCGACAGCCGCAGCTCTGGCTTATGGCTTTGACAAGAAAAAAGGCCAGAAGATTGCTGTCTATGACTTGGGCGGAGGCACTTTTGATATTTCTATCTTAGATATTTCAGAAGATACAGTAGAAGTTAAATCAACTAACGGAGATACGCATTTAGGAGGCGAAGACTTTGACCAGAGGATTATTAAGTGGATTATTAATGAATTTAAAAAAGATTCAGGCATTGATTTGTCTAATGATACATTAGCTTTGCAAAGGATTAAAGAGTCAGCTGAAAAGGCTAAGATTGAGTTATCCACAACTACTGAGACAGAAATTAACCAGCCGTTTATAACAACAGATTCTAGCGGACCAAAACACTTGGTTATGAAGATGAAGCGTTCTCAGCTAGAGGCATTGATCAGCGATTTGGTTGACAAGACAATTGAGCCATGTAAAAAAGCCATAGAAGGCGCTGGCATTAAGACTGATGACATACAGGAAGTAATCATGGTCGGAGGCATGACGCGCATGCCATTGGTTCAGCAAAAGGTTAAAGAATTTTTTAACAAAGAGCCTAACTTGAGCGTTAATCCTGACGAAGTAGTTGCTATGGGAGCTGCTGTGCAGGCTGGCGTTTTGCAGGGAGATGTTAAGGATATCTTGCTCTTAGATATTACGCCATTAACTCTTGGGATTGAAACTCTAGGAGGCGTAGCTACCCCCTTGATTGAAAAAAATACCACAATACCTGCTTCCAAGTCTCAGATTTTTTCTACAGCGGCTGACAGCCAGACAACAGTAGAAATTCATGTTGTACAGGGCGAAAGGCCAATGGCTTCTAATAATAAAACACTTGGAAGATTTATTTTAGACGGCATTCCTCCGGCTCCTCGCGGCGTGCCTCAGATTGAGGTAAGCTTTGATATTGACGCGAATGGAATCTTAAATGTCAAAGCAACAGACAAGGCTTCTGGCAAAGAACAGCATATTACAATTACTGCATCATCTGGCTTGTCTGAAGATGAGATTAAGAAGATGAAGCAGGAAGCTGAACAGCATGCTGAAGAAGACAAGAAAAAGAAAGAGCAGGCTGATATTAAAAATCAGGCTGAATCTGTTATATTTCAGCTAGACAAGCTTGTCCTAGAGTCTGGAGATAAAATGCAGGAAGCTGACAAAAAAGAGCTGGAAGTTAAGCTAGAAGAATTAAAAAAACTTAAGGATACTGATCTGTATGATCAGATAAAAGTTAAGATGGATGAAGTTAACCAGGTAGCCCAGAAAATTGGAACAGCTATGTATCAGCAGGCTCAGCAGAGCGCTCCTGCTGACCAGGCCCAGCCAGAAGAGAAGAAACAAGATCCGGTTGAAGGAGAATTTGAAGAGAAAAAATAATTAATAAAAATAATATGGAAAACAACAAACAACAGCAAATTAAAATTGCTGACAACATTTCTGGAGCAGAGTATAGTAATTTTGTTAATATTGGCCATAATCAGGAGGAATTTCAGATTATGTATGCTAATGTAATGCCTCCAGCAGGCAAAGTAGTTGGCAAGATTATTACTACCCCAGGACACTTTAAGCGCATTGTATCTGCTATGAATGACAATTTAAAGAAATATGAAAGTCAGTTTGGAGAAATCAAGGCAGCTGCTAATATTGATAACAAGGAAATTGGTTTTAAAGCGTAATTTAATAATTAATATATTGTTCATTACAACAAACGGAGGTTTCTCATGAGCGGGATTATTGCTTTAAGTATTAATAAGGATGTTTACAGCAGCAGGAGCATAGAAATAGTTGACAGAAAATTTACTGATGATTTATTCTGGAATGTATCTTACCACCAGCATTTAATTAAAAAGTATGGAGGTATGGCAACTCTATCTGGCAAAGGTAATGGTGATATTCTTGTTAAAACACATGGCGGCGTATTTAGAGATACTTTTCAAGATGATTTAGACGGATACAGAGGACCTGTTGGTCTGGGGCATATTGGCGGTTTTCGAGAGCCGTATTTAATATCTAGATCACGTTTCTCGACTTTTGCTATTTGCTTTGCTGGTAATATAATTAACAGTAATGAGATTGTTGAAGATTTTTTAGACAAGGGCTATGGATTAGAAAGAAATGATGATGTTGTTTTAATTAGCCAGTTGCTTACTCAAGCTGGCTGGGATGATAATAAATCAAAATCAGAAAATTTCATAGCAGCCTTTAGCAACGTGGCCGAACAGATACACGGCGCCTTTGCTTTAGCAGTTTTAGTTGGAAAATCAATTTATGTTGCCAGGGGTCCTGATGGACATGAAGGTTTAACAATAGGCAAAAAGAAAGGGGCTGTAGCGGTTGCATCTGAATCATGCTGTTTCTATAATCAAGGGTTTGAGACAGTTCGCGATCTAGAGCCAGGAGAAGTTGTTCTATTAAAGAATGGCATTGCGGAAACAAAGGGCTATATTAAAACAAAGAAAACTATAACAAGCCAATCATGCGCCTTTTGCCCGGTCTACACAAGCGATCCGGCAACTGTAAATAATGGATTATCAGCAAAAGAAGTACGAATAAGGCTTGGATCTTGTTTAGCTAAAAAAGATATTGAAGATGGTTTTATTCCTTATGTGATTATACCTGTGCCTGATTCAGGGCGATTTCATGCTATTGGCTATTTGCATGAGTTTATTAGACAGATGAATAATGGGAATATTGCAAGAATCCCCCTTTATGATGAATCATTAATTAAGTATTCATACGCTGGCAGGAGTTATACGCCAGATGATGAAGATTTGAGAAAATTGGAAGCCATTAAAAAGCTTATTCCTATTATTGAAAAAAAGTATAGAGAGAAGAATGTTGTGGTTGTTGATGATTCGATTGTAAGGGGAACACAAACTAGAAGTAATTTAGTTCCAAAGCTGGAAATTGTTGGTTTTAGTAAGATTCATATGAGGATTTCCTGGCCAAAATTAGTATCATCATGTCCTTGGGGCAAGTCTAATAAGGAAAAAAGAGGGCAGGCTGCTGTTAACAGCGAAACAGGGGAAACAAGAACAGAAGAAGAAATCGCCGAACTCTTGGGTGTTGAGAGCTGTAAATTCAATCTTATATCAGATGTCTCTAATGCGCTTGAGATTCCAGAAGAAAATCTCTGTTTTGACTGCGCAAGACGCGCAATAGCTTCATAAGATTTTGGAGCCTTGATTTATATCAAGGCTCCCTATTTATCAATTACAAATTTATATATATGTCCAAAGATTATTATAATGTTTTAGATGTGGATAAGTCTGCGAGCCAGGATGAAATAAAAAAAGCTTTTCATAAAAAAGCCCATCAATATCATCCTGACAAAGCAAACGGAAATGAAGAAAAATTCAAGGAGGTTAACCAAGCCTACCAGGTTTTGAGCAACAAGGAAAAGAGAGCCCAATATGACCAGTTTGGCTCTACTTTTAGCCAGGCCGGAGGCTTTAATGGTTTTCAAGGCGGTTTTAATGTTAATATGGACGACCTTGGCGATATTTTTTCAGGTTTTGGCAATATTGGCGATATCTTTGGCTTTAATTCCCGTGAAAGACGCTCAAGATCAAGTCGCGGAAGCGATATTGAGGCATTGCTTAATTTAGAATTTGAGGAAGCTGTTTTTGGCGTAGAAAAAACTATTAAGCTTAATAAAACAGTCAAGTGCAGCAAATGCAATGGCAGCGGAGCTGAACCAGGCAGCAAGATTGAAACTTGTCCTGTGTGCAAAGGCAGCGGCCGTGTTATGAAGATTCAGCGCACTATTCTTGGAGCTATGCAGATGCAGAGCGTTTGTTCTGCTTGCAATGGCGAAGGAAAAACAATCAGCAAGCCTTGTTCTAAATGTTCTGGCCAGGGCATAGTTAAAGAAATTACAGAATTGAATGTTAAAATTCCAGCAGGAATTGATAATCAAGAAACTATCAGGCTGTCAGGACAGGGCGAAGCTAGCAAGGACAGCAGTTCTGGAGATTTATACTTAAAGATACTTGTTAATCTTGACAAGCATTTTAAGCGTGATAATTATAATATTTTAACTGAAAAAGAAATTAGTTTCACACAGGCATCTTTGGGCGGCAAGATTGAGGTCAAGACTATTGACGGTTTTGTTGATTTAAAAATTCCAGCAGGAACGCAGAATAATAAGGTATTTATATTGCGCAATAAAGGAGTGCAGAAATTGCAGAGCAGGGGCAGAGGCGACCATTTAGTCACAGTAAAAGTTAAAATTCCTGCAAGCTTGGATAGAAAACAGAAAAAAATATTAGAAGAATTAAAGGAGAGCGGATTGTAAGATTATGAATAAAACATATCATATAATTACCATAGGATGCCAGATGAACAAGTCTGACAGCGAAAGGATTGCTAAATATTTAGAGGACTATGGTTTTGTTTTAGAGCAAGATAAATTTAAAGCTGATTTAATTGTTTTAACTACATGCGGCGTTAGGCAGAGCGCTGAAGACCGCATATATGGCCTTGTGCCGCGCATTAAGAATTATAATCCTCAAGCTAAGATTATTTTAACAGGGTGCTTGGTTGATCGCAAAGATGTTAGAAGACGCTTAAAAGACAAAGTAGATATTTGGCTGCCAATTATTAAATTATCTGGTTTAGCTGACATAGGTTTGCCAAAATCACATTATAATTCTCTCCAGAGTTATTTAAGCCTGTCTCCAAAATATGAATCAAGCTTTAAGGCTTTTGTGCCAATTGGCAATGGGTGCAATAATTTTTGCACTTACTGCGTTGTTCCTTATGCCCGAGGCCGGGAAATATATAGGGATTATGATGAGATTATATCTGAAATTAAGGATTTGGTTATACGAGGCTATAGGGAGATTACTTTAATTGCGCAAAATGTTAACAGCTATGAGTCTAATGGATATGATTTTAGCGATTTGCTCAAAATGGCTGATCAAATTAATGGAGATTTTTGGATTAGTTTTGCAACCAGCCATCCAAAGGATATGAGCGACAAGCTGATCCAGACAATCAAGAACAGCAGAAAAATTTGTCATCATGTTCATTTGCCAGCGCAGGCAGGTGATAATGATGTTTTGCAAGCCATGAACCGCAAATATACTATTGAACATTATCTTGAATTGATTAAAAAAATAAGAAAGGCCTTGCCTGATGTTAATTTAACCACAGATATTATAGTCGGATTTCCTGGCGAAACTGAGAAACAGTTTAATCAGACTAAGAAGTTATTTAAAAAAGCTAAATATGATATGGCATATATTGCTCAATATAGCCCTCGCTATGGCACTCCTGCATATAAATTAGAGGATAATGTTATGGCTAAAGAGAAAAAAAGGCGCGAACAAGAATTAATAAAATTATTGAGCACAGCTTTGAGGAATAACAAAAAGTATAAAGGACTGGCTGTTAAAGTTTTGGTTGATGGTCAAAAGCATGATTATTACATAGGCCATACCAGTACTCACAAGACTGTTAAATTTATAGGCAAGCCTGGCTTAATTGGAAAATTTGTTAATGTTAAAATAAATAATATTGAAGATTTTGGATTATCTGGTAAATTAATTAATTATGTCTAAAGTTATCGCAATTTTAGGGCCTACTGCCAGCGGCAAGACTAATATTGGAGTTAAGCTAGCTTATGAATTAAACGGTGAGATTGTTTCAGCTGATTCCCGCCAGGTCTATCGCGGCATGGATATTGGCACAGGTAAAGATTTGACTGAATATGAAATTAATGGCAAAAAAATTCCATACCATTTGATTGATGTGGCTGATCCTAATGAAGTATTTGATTTGGCTAGATTTCAAAAGCAAGCTTTTGCTGCTATTGATGATATTTTATCCAGAAACAAGCTCCCTATTATAGTTGGAGGTACTGGCTTGTATTTGCAAGCCCTTGTGGATAACTATAAATTATCAGAAATAGATCCTGATCAGAAATTAAGGGAAAAATTAGAAAAATATAGTGAAAAAGAATTATTAAAACAAATAGAAAAATTAAATCCTGAAATTCTTTTAAATATTTCTAAGAGTGATAAAAAAAATAAGCGAAGGCTGATTCGCTATGTTGAGATTATTAAACAAGGGGAGAGGTTTGACAAAAAAGGCGGATCTAAATATGATTGGTTATTAGTTGGCATTGAATGGCCAATAGATATTTTGCGGAAAAGGATTTATAATCGCTTGATAGATCGTTTTGAAAATCATGACATGGTTGATGAAGTAAAAAGATTGCATGAGCAGGGCGTTAACTGGCAACGCTTAGAGAATTTTGGTTTGGAATATAAATATATTGCTCAATATTTACAAAATAAAATAAAATATGATGAAATGGTTGAGAAGCTTAATTTTGCTAGCGGCCAGTTTGCCAAACGGCAAATGAGCTGGTACCGCAGGTGGGAAAAGCAGGGAGCCAAGATATTTTGGAGCAAGGATTATGCGGTAATAAAAAAAATGATTAAAGAATGGCAGGAAGGAGAAGCTCAAGCTGATAAAGATATTGAAAAGGCAATGTTTTAGGCCCCTTTAATAAGGCCAGTGAAGCTATTAAAGCTCTTAAAAAGAGTTAAAATATGCAGTTATTGGGATTTATTTTTTAAAATTAATGCTATAACTATTCCACAGTATTAATCTTTTGTCCTGCCTGAAAGCTAAGCATATTTTCTATTGTTGTTTCTGTTATTCTTTCCACTGCTTCGCAGGTATTAAAGGCAATATGCGGAGTAAATAATACGTTTTTCATTGATAATAGTTTTTTATTCTTATTAAGAATTTCTTTTTGTTTAACAGTAGGTTTTTGATTTTTAATAATTAAGTTTTCTTCCTCTAATACGTCCAATCCGGCAGCTATAATAGTTTTGTTTTCCAAGGCTTTAATCAAAGCATCAGTTTCAACCAAGCCGCCTCGGGCTGTATTAATAAATATAGCTCCTCTTTTAATAAACTTCATGTTTTTTTTATTCAACATATGGTGTGTTAATTTATTATACGGGGCATGAAGACTGATTATATCTGATTTTTTTAATAATGTTTTAATATCTGTGTATTTAAAATCTAAAATCTCTGATAAGAGCTTATCTTTTTTAATATCATAGGCCAGGATTTCCATGCCAAAGCCATGGGCAATCTTAATTACATTCTTGCCAATCTTGCCTGCGCCAATCACGCCTATGGTTTTTTCATGCAGATCACAGCCTTTTAATGCTTTTTGATCAAATTTTTTATTCATTGCCATAAGACAAGCATCAGGAATTTTTCTAGCCAAAGATAATAGCAAGGCAAAAGCGTGCTCAGCAACAGTATTTTCACCATAGGCTGGCACATTGCAGACAGTAATTTTCTTTTTTTTGCAAACTTTGAGATCAACATGATCAAATCCTGTTGATCTTGTAGCAATTAATTTAAGCTTTGGAAATTTTTTAATAATCTCTGAATTTACTTTTGAGGTAACAAAAACAGATATTACATCAAAATCTTTTATTTTGCTTAAATCAGCTTCATCAACGCTTTCTTTAAAATATACAACTTTATGTTGAGGCATAAGATGATTAAACAGTTTTTTTTCATGCGGCTGTAAATCAAAAATAGCAATTTTCATAAATTGTTAATAACTTAGTTATTAATAGTATTATACCATATTTAAATTATTTAAGCAGTTTTTTCAGCATTTCTTCAACTAGTTTTGGGTTAGCCCTGCCTTTACTGGATGCCATAGCTTGCCCAATAAAGAATTTAAGTATGGTTGTTTTTCCTGATTTATATTGCTTAGCTTGTTCAGGATTGTCTTTAATTACTTTTTTGATTATTTTTTCCAGCTTTGCGCTGTCATCCATTTGCTGCAGATTCATTTTTTTCATAATATCGCTTGGGTCGCCTCCAATCTGGTACATTTGGTTAAGGATCATTTGGCCGGCAGAGGAGTTGATTTTATTTTGATAAATTAAACAGATTAGTTCTGCAAAATTTTCTGGCGTTATTTTTATATCCTTAATAGTATGGTTATGAAGCTTTAAGTGCTTTAATAATTCACTGCTGATCCAGTTAGCTGTGAGCTTTGACAGTTTGCGCTGCTGCCTTTCCCAGTCATCATTAGACGCGTCAATCCATGCTCTTAGTTCAGAAATTACCTGTTCAGTAAACTTGGCTAATTCCTTGTTAGAAATTAACAGATCTGCGTCTTTATCATTTAAATCATATTGTTTCATAAATCTTAAATGCTTGGCGTCAGGAAGTTCTGTAATTCTTTTTTTTATTCTATTAACCATTTGATTGCTGATTTCCAAAGGAGGAATATCTGGCTCAGGAAAATAGCGGTAATCAGCCGAGGTTTCTTTAATTCTTTGGCTTATAGTTTGATTTGCCTGGTCATCCCAGCCTCTGGTTTCAGCTGTGACAGCTTTCTTTTTATCCAATAGCTTGGCTTGACGCTCAATTTCAAATTCTATAGCTCTCTCCAAGGCTTTAAAAGAATTAATATTTTTTAATTCAACTTTGTTATTTAGCTTGTATCCAGATTTTGGAACAATCGCGCTATTTCCTTCATATTGCCATTTATCTTTTTCCTGAAGACTGATATTGGCTTCACATCGCATTTCCCCCTTTTCCATATCAGCATTGGAAATATTCAAATATCTTAAAATCTGTTGAAATTTTTGACAAAACTCTTTGGCCTGATGAGCGTTTTTTATTACAGGTTCTGTTACTATTTCCACTAAAGGAGTGCCAGCTCTGTTATAGTCAGCCATAGAGTAATTTTTTCCTTTAGGATGGCTTAGCTTGCCTGTATCTTCTTCTAAATGTATTCTAGTAATCACAATCTGGCTGTTTTCCACATTTAAATATCCTTGATAGGCAATTGGCAGGTCATACTGCGAGATTTGGTAGCCTTTTGGAAGATCAGGGTAAAAATAGTTTTTGCGGTCAAACTTGGATAATTTGTTAATCCTGCAATTTAAGGCCAAGCCTAAAAGAATGCCCATTTCCAAAGCTTGCTGATTAACAGCAGGAAGCGTGCCTGGATGCCCTAGGCATATGGGACAGACATTCATATTTGGCTTTGCTTTTCGAGAGTCATTGTCGCATGAGCAGAACATTTTTGATTTAGTCTTTAGTTCTGCGTGTATTTCCATGCCAATTATGACATTATATTTTTCCATATAATTATTTTCTTGTTATTGTTTTATTTTACCTTATTATTCTATATATTAAAAGTGTTGACATGTTTTTTGTTTTGTATTATGATTATTTTTGTGTATAAAAAAATTGTTCTTTTAAAAAATTAAAAAGGTATTGCATGGAAAGATTTTGGTTGCTTGGAGAATTACTAGTATTAATTAAAAAAACAAGTAATGGTATTAATGACGAATTTAGCATTAAGGATCCTTATATCCTCGGGGGCTTTAAAATGTATATTAAAAAAGAAGTTAACGGAGATATAAGGTATGTGTCATCGAAGAATTTGTTTTTGTCACAAAATAAAGATGAGCAGCTAGAAGTTATGGATGCTCAAGTTTTTAAGCAAATGACAGAACATTTTGATTTTAACATGGGCGAAGAGATGGAAGAAAGCATTTCAGAAGATGCTGATATTATTTTATGCTGGCGATAATAAAAGTTTTGATAATATTATCGGAGGTATTATGGCTATTGATAATACTTTGATTGATCAGCCTGATATAAATAATAAAACAGGATTTTGGCACACACTAAAAAGGATCTTATATGTTTTGTCTATGCTTTTTTTTCTGGTTCTTTTTTGGACAGCAATTGTTTTATTATTTTAAACTTTTTAACAAAATTAAAAAACTCGAGTAAAAAAACTCGGGTTTTATTTTTTAATACAGTCCAGTGCTTCCAAATCCAGAGCTTCCGCGTTCAGTTTGTTCATCAATTTTTTTTTCAATTATTTTTAATATTGCTATTGGCTGAATTAACAGCTGGGCAATTTTCTGTCCTTTTTCTATCTTATAATCCACTAATCCAAGGTTTGCTAAAGTGATTATAATCTCGCCTCTATATCCAGAATCAATAACCCCTGCTAATGTATGTATTCCATGCTTTTTGCTCAATCCGCTCTTGTCCCAAACCAGGCCTACATAATTATCAGGAATCTCTATTTTAATATTAGTTTTAACGCAGCCGTGCTTGCCTTTTAACAAAATTAAGTTTTCATCAGAGTATAAATCAAGCCCAGCGTCATTATCATGGGCTCTGGTTGGCAATTTAGCCGTTTCAGTAATGCGCTCTATTTTAATTTCCATTTTTTATAAATTTAATTGCTTCCTGCCAGACAAGCTCGCTGATTTCCTGCCTTGCCATAATCATATCATCCCTAACGCATTCAATCAATTTAGCATTAGGCATAATATCAGCTAATTCAAGATATACCTGCTCGGCATGCTTTAAATGGTCTAGGTCTGCTTCATGAATATCGCGTTTATGCGCGTTAAGATAATCGCGATGGCCTTTGTCGTCAACTAGTTTTTGCGCGATACCTGCTTCTACATGAAGGATTAAATTAAGGTCAGGACGCGGGATATTAAATACCTTGTATTCAAGATGCTCAAGCCATGCAAAGAATTCCCTGCGGTCGTCATTATTTTGTATCTTGCCTCCTTGGTGTCCCATGTTTGCTGTAACATAGCGGTTGGCAATGACTATTTTGCCGTTTTCTAGAGCTTGTTTGATTGCAAAACTTGCGTCATAGCGATCGCAAGCATAAAAAACAGAGGCAGTATAGGGTCCGACTTCTTTTGCAGAGCCGTATTTTCCATGAAGATATTCTTCTACCATGCCTGCTGATTTTTTTCCATATTGCGGAAAGTCAAAAGCCATCACAGGGTAGTTGTTTTGATGAAGACGCTCAATTAGAAGCTGTGTCTGCGTAGCCTTTCCTGAGCCGTCAGTGCCGTCTATGACAATGAATTTTCCTATCATATAATTTTTCAATTTGTTTATATAACTCTTCAATACTGCCATTATTGTTAATTTCTATGTCAGCCTGTTCCATTACCTGAGGAATCTGGATATTAGACTCTGATATATTATCTTCTTGAAATTTTTCAAAACTCTTGCTAACATCATCATTATTTTGTCCGCGCTTGAGCAAGCGCTCGTATCGCAATTTTTCATCAGTTATTATTTTTACAAGCTTGAATCCTGGCAATTCTCTTGCTAAGGCAATATCTGTCCAGCGCCTTATTCCGTCTAATACAATAATTAAATTATTGTCTTGCTTAATATCTTCAGTAATGGCATGAGAAAGAATATCCTGGCCAAAGCGCTGTCTAAGAATAGTTGAAAGATCATCTAAATTAATGCGTTCAATTGGCAGATAAAGGCGGTTAAGTATGTCGCGCAATGGTCTAGAAAAGCCATATACGCTCGCATTGTATTTTTCTTTTAAGTACTTAGCTGTTGTTCCCTTTCCTGTCGCTAGCTGTCCGACTAAGCCGATTATGATTTGATTTTCCATATTATTGTCTTAAGTTTTTTCTATAATATCCTCTGTGCCTCTTTTTATATCCCAATCGCTTGGATCAAGGTCGCTATGCAGTTTTAATCCTGGCAATTCAGATATTAAGGCATTATGCATCTTGTGAGCTATAATCCTTAGGGTTGGATGGACAGGCTTGCCAGAACGCAGCTCAATTACATAAGCAATAGCTGGCAGGCCATATGCGACGCGGCAAGGAACTTTAAAGCCAAGGGCGTGGTAGTATTGCTTGATTTCTGGGCTAGCATCTAACTTATCAACAGCTTGCTTTTGCTGTTCAATCAAGCTCATAGCTTTGGTTTTCAAATCTTCAGGCAATTGGTCTAAATACCATTGATGAAAGCCAAGCTTGGCTGTTAATAGAGGAATGCGGCATTGCCCATTTCTATGCCTTTGTATATCTCTGAAAGATCCATAATCTAAATGAAAATCAAAACATATATTGCCTAGTTCTCCTAAAAATAAAGGCAAGCATGTTTTAGCAGGGCGCTTGGCAATAATATCTTTATATTTTGCAAATTTTAATTTGTCAAAATTAAGCTCGCAGCTGAATTCAGGAGCTTGCTCAGGATTAAAATAGGCATATTTATTCATTAATTCCTGCCTGTATTCTTCTTGCTCAGGCATAGGTTTATGTGAAAAGCTGTGTTCATACTTAGTTTTTAACTGGCTTAGCATTTCTTCTCCTATTTGTCTTACTTCTGGCAAAGGCCAGTATCTTAGCAAAGAAATTTTGTCCCATGCCTGTCTAAGGTTAGTGTGCCAGCTTAATTGCGTAGTAATTCCAGCTGGCAAAAATGAGCGCAAAATATCAAAGCTTCTGGCTTTGATTGCTTTTTCATAAATATTTTCATTTTCATCAGGTTTTTTAAAATAAATGGTTTTTAAATAATCTCTTAAAGGTTCTCCTGCTTCTATGTAAAAATTCATCCAGCTGTCTAGGATAGATTTTGATTCAGATGTGTTAACAGGATCAATAATCGGCTGCTTGGCCATATCAACATATCTTGTGCTGGTCTCCTGGCCAGAATAAAGGGGCCAGTCCTGGATTGCCTTGTCAGCTAATATTGAAAGGCCTTCTATGAACAGGGTAGTGCTTCCGCAGTCAGCAATGCTGGAATGGCCATAGCCTACGTAATACGTGGACATAAAATTGCCAGAACCAACAGCCCTCACTTTTTCTACATGCTCTTGAACGCTTTTAGGGCTGCGCGAATACAATGCCTGTAGCATGGCATTATCTTCTGGGGTAAATTCATCGTATAAAAAGACTTTAAACATAGGAATTTAAGTTATCAACAAGTATTTTTAATTTTAACCTTGTACTTGGCAAAAGTCAAAAAACAGCCCTATTTAATTTAGCTGTTTTTTAATAAAAATTATTAATTCATTGCCTAGCGGACGCAACGGACGTAATACGTAGTAGTCTTACCACGCTCGTAGAGCCTGCCGCTATTCATGTCGAGAGTGTAGGCGTTGCTCGTACTAGATGGAGAAGTCGAAGACAACCATAGGGCGCCAATGCTAGTTGTATTAGTCCAGTCTAAAGCGCTATTTTGAAAAGAATAAGCACAAGAGCCACCTGTAGAAGAGCAGGCATAATCAATCAGAGTAACGCCATCAACTGCTGAAGGTAAGCGCCAAGCAGAACTGCTGCCCAAGGTTAGAGTATCGCAATATGATTTAGCGTCTTCCCAGTTTCTGGCTGTTTGGTCATATTCTTGCCATATTAAACCAGTATGGTTGTCAGTTACTGTGTCATTGGCATTATCAGTATAGCTCTTGGCTGTTCCGTCATCATCAGCATCATCTGGAGCTGTTCCATAGGAAGTGGTTTGGCCTGTATGGAGAGAAGCGCCAGATAAAGTGCCGGTGACGCCAAATATAACTGTGCCTGAATTAATATTACCCGCAGTCAAATCAGTGTCTACTGTTTCTAAGGTGGTAGCTGCGTAATAGCCAGCATTGACTGTGCTGTTGGCAGCTGAGAGTGTTTGGGTTCCTGTGCCAGTAATAGCTATGCCGTCTACCCATGCTATTTCTCCTGTTTTCATTTCTCCAACCGCAACAGTTCCAGAATCACTCATGCACCATCTATTATTTCCGCCTCCTGCTCCGTCATAGGCTGTTGCTACCAAATTAGCTGTGCCGTTAAATGTAGGATCATTGCAGGCTAGATCTAATGTTCCTGTGACAGATGAGCCGTCTACCCATGCTATTTTGCTATTAAACAGATCTCCTGCTATTGCGTCTCCTGTAGATGTATTAACTACATTAGAATTGCCTGCTATTCCAAATATTATTTTGCCTGATAATATATTGGCTGTGGCTAAATCAGTGTCTACAGCAGATAATGTGGTTGCTGCGTAGTTTCCTGCTGCTACTGTATCATTGGCAGCTGAGAGTGTCTGGGTGGCAAGAGAGCCGGTTATTTCTACTCCGTCTACCCATGCTTTTTTTCCAGACAGCATTTCTCCTGCTAGAGCGTCTCCTGTATCAGTAATGCACCATCTGTTAGAACCGTCTCCTGCTCCATCATAGGCAGTCGGGACTTTGTTGAGCGTACCGTTAAATGTAGGGTCATTGCAGGCTAGATCTAATGTTCCTGTATCCAGAGTCCAGTCATTGGTTAAATTAGCTGTTTTAGCATTAAATAGGTCTGCTACAGCTGCTGTGCCAGATCCTTCTGGAGTAAGTGAACCGGCTATTCCTAGATATGAGGTTCCTAGTTTTACAGTATTAGCTACAATTGTAGGGACAGCATCATATATCTGGGTTAGTGTGTAAAATAAGGCTGCTGGAGAGGCAGAGGGCGTGAAAACATGGTTTGCCTCTGTAGCTGTGGCATTTGTTGTTAATCTGGTATATATGTCTGTCAGAGTATAGCTGGTTGCTGCTGGAGAGGCTGAGGGGGTTAGAGTGCCTGCTCGGACTATGATATTAGTTATTATTGATACTATTAGTATAACTATGCAGAGCTTTAGAATATTAATTAGCGCTTTGTTGGTTTTCATATTGTTTTTTTAAATTATTTAGTATATAAAAAACACTACTGCGTAGTGTTTTTATATAATTATTATTTTGTTGCGAAAAACAGAAAAAGCGCTGTTTACTCTCTCTCTCTCTCTCTCTCTCGAATTTGCTATTTTGTATCTTTAGCATTTTATGTTTCATTACACTAAAAATTGTTATCTGAAATAACTATGATTGTATTGTAGCATATTGTAAATATGAGGGCAAGAAATATATGGTCATAATTTTAATTTTATCCTTGACAAGCAGTTTTTATTTATTTATAATTAAGGTATAAACTAAACTTATGTTAAATTTATTTATCAATAACTATATAGAAAAAATGCTAAAAAAGGTTAGATATGAATTTGATGAGGAAACTAAAAGTTGGTGCGCTGTTTTAAAAGAATTACCAGGGGTTTATGCTCAGGCTGATACTGTTGAAGAAGTTAGACAGCAAGTAGCTGAAGTTATAGAAGATTATATTATTATTAGTTTGCAAAATAATCATAATTTGTTTGCTTTTGAAAAAAAAGTCAATTTGAAAGCTTATGTCTAGTTTGTCGCCGTTAGCAAGAAGAGTTTTAATCAAAAAATTAAAAAAACTGGGTTTTAACGGTCCTTTTTCTGCAACCAGACATGAGTATTATGATAAAGGATAAGCATAAGATATTTATACCTAATCCTCATAAAAATAAAGAAATTGGTTTAGTTATTATTAAGGAAATTATAAAACAGTTAAATATAGATAAGAATGAATTTATAAATTTATAGTCAGACAACACAAAACAGTCCGCCCTGGGACTGTTTTTGCATATTCATATTAATTAATTTTATTTGACAAGCAGTTTTTTCTTTGTTAATATTGTAATACAAAGTATTAATTATTATTACAAAAATATGCGAAAAGTAATAAACATTTCTTTGCCCAGCCAGATGGCGCTAAAAGTAAAAAAAGAAGTCAATTCTGGCAGATATGCTACTGTTAGCGAATTTTTTCGTGATTTATTGCGTT